>CAZECH010000033.1:0-14282 GCA_964510675.1 uncultured Ignavibacteriaceae bacterium | reverse complement strand
TAGCTGGATAGAAATAAACAGTGGATTGACAACTCTTTTTATAACTTCTTTAGGAAGCAATTCAAGTGGATACATATAGGCAGGATCCTATGGAGCAGGAGTTTTTCGTAGTACGAAATCAACAACATCATATAATCCATTCATTAATTTATTCTCAAATAGTGGTCAGGTTTGGAACGCAAATACACTAAAAAAAATTCAATGGGTTAGTTCTGATGTTGGGAATATTAAGGTAGAATACAGTACAGATGAAACTACAAACTGGAATACAATCATTCAAAGTTTCTCAGCAATAAGTGGAGACTATTTTTGGTTGGTACCTAATACACCTTCTCAGTTTTGTAAAATAAGAGTTAGTGATACACAAGACTCCTCAATACTTGATATAAGTGAAGAATATTTTGCTATTACAAGTATTTTCGATAATGACCATAAAGAAAACGCAAAGACATTTCAATTATATCAAAACTACCCCAACCCATTCAACCCAAGCACAAAAATAAATTACTCCATTCCATGGACAAGCCTTGTAATATTAAAAGTTTACGACATACTTGGAAAAGAAGTAGCAACATTGATTAATGAAGAAAAATCAGTTGGCAACTATAAGGTTGAATTTAATGCAAGCAATCTTTCAAGCGGAATTTATTTTTACAGAATGCAAGCAGGGAGTTTTGTTAGCACAAAGAAATTTATCCTCCTACGCTAATTCCGAATCAGTCGGTAATTCCCACTTTCGTGGGAATGACAGAACAAAATAAAATTATTTCACACGGTCTGAACAAAATTCAGATGAGTTTTTCATTTTTGCACAATGCCACTGAAGATTGCCAACTACTTTTCAAATCACTTCAAACCTTAGCCAGTTAACACGGCCTTTTTCCGAATAAGGAGCTCCGGCTGTAAAAATAACAACATCACCTTCTTTAACATGACCATACTCAACAATTAATTTTTTTGCTCTGTCAACAGCAATTTTTTCTTTATCAATTTCATCCATAAAAATTGAACTTACACCCCACCTCAGGCAAAGATGATTCATTGTATCGAAGCTATTTGTAAAAGCGATAATTCTTGCCTGTGGCCTGAACTTGGCAAAATTTATTGCAGTTCTTCCTTTGAAAGTGAAAACAACTATAGCAGCAGCATTTACTTGTTTGCTTATTGAAGAAATTGCCCTCCCGACAGAATCAAAAAGATTTTCTTCAATACTTCCCGGAATTTTAAACTGCAGTTCATGAACAGGCTGCAGATGCAATTCAGTATTTTTTAAAATGGCATTCATTATTTGAACGGCTTTCAAAGGGAATTTCCCAATAGAAGTTTCTCCACTTAACATAACCACATCGGTTCCATCCCAAACAGCATTTGCGACATCGGAAGCTTCTGCACGTGTCGGCACTGGATTATTGATCATTGATTCCAGCATTTGTGTTGCTGTAATTACAAGTTTACCAACGGAATTGCATTTCTTTATAATCATCTTTTGAATAACAGGAACTTCCTGTGGTTGAAGTTCAACACCAAGATCACCACGGGCAATCATTATTCCATCAGCAGCTTCAAGTATTTCATCAAAGTTGTCAACAGCTTCCTTCTTTTCAATTTTAGCAATAACAGGTTTATCCTGCCCGCGATTTTTTAACCAGTCTTTCAGGGAAAGTATATCTTCAGCACTTCTTACAAAAGAAAGAGCAATGAAATCAACTCTATGTTGAAGGATGAATTCGAGATCACGATAATCCTTATCGGTAACAGATTTTGCCGAGATTCTCATTCCCGGAAGATTCATTCCTTTTCTTGGTCTTAATTTCCCACCATTTACAATAATGCAGAGTAGAGATTCTTTTTTCTTTTCAGTAACAATTAGTTTTATTAGTCCATCATCAATAAGTATTTGGTCACCAATCGCTGCATCTATGACAAGGTAATGGTATGCAGTTGAGATTTTATCTTTTGTTCCCTTTATATCATCTGTTGTGATTTCAATTTTATCGCCTGTTACCAATTCGATTTCAGGTTCAGCGAGTTCTCCAATCCTGATTTTCGGTCCCTGAAGATCAGCAAGAATAGCCAGAGGAGTTTTTTCATCTACACATGCATCGTTAATGTTATTAAATATTTTTTCGAAAAAATTATAGTCACTATGGGAGAAATTCAACCGGACCCCATCCATTCCCGCCTCGATTAATTTTTTTATATCGTTGGTAGTATTAGAATTTGGGCCGAGAGTGCCAAGAATTTTTGTTTTTGTAAATACATCAGAAAGTCTTGAAATCATCTCTTCCTTTTTATAGGTGAACTTTTATTTTTCTTACCCATTGCCCTTGATTTCGCATATAGTTCTTTAATTTTTCTCTCAACAAGATAAAAAACTGATCCGGGCTCATAACCTTTTTTAATTTTTTTCCCGGCTTTAATGCCGGTTAATATCTCAATCCCTTCTTCAACTCTTTCAATAGCATAAATATGGAATTTCCTCTCCAGCACAGCCTGAATTATATCTTCACGAAGCATTAATTCTTTTATATTTAGTTGAGGAATAATAACTCCCTGTTTCCCGGAAAGTCCTTTCCATCTACAAACGTCATAAAATCCTTCCACCTTTTCATTAACTCCTCCGATTGGCTGAACATCGCCTTTCTGGTTTAATGAACCTGTAACAGCAATCGATTGTTTTATCGGACGTCCCGACAGTGTTGAAAGTAACGCAAATATCTCCGCACAAGATGCACTATCTCCATCAACAGTTCCATATGATTGTTCAAATACAAGGTTTGCATTAAATGAAAGCGGGATATCTTGTCCGAAAGTTTCCTTGAAATATCCTGAAATAATCAGAACACCTTTTGTATAATGTCTTCCACTCATTCCGGCTTCACGTTCAACATTAATAATGTTTCCACTGCCTAAAGAAACAGTCGCAGTAATTCTCGTTGGTCTCCCGAACGAATAATAATCTGCGCCATAAACAGCTAAGCCATTAATCTGTCCTATCCTTTCTCCTTCAACATCTATAAGCAAAGTATTATCTTCAATCATATCGGAGATCTTTGATTCAAGCATTCCGTGTCTTTCTTTGGCATTATTAAAAGCTTTTTCAATATGAGCGGCAGAAACGATTTTAAAACCATCATCATCAGCCCAGAAGCTGGCTTCTCTTGCAAGATCTGCTACCCAGGAAAAACGTGTAGTCAATTTATTTTTTTGTCCTGCATATCTTGCGCTTAGTTCAAGGATATATGCAATTGCAGATTTATCAAACTCATATAAATTTTCTTCCTTTATCAATTTCTTAATCACCCTTGCATATTCATGAATAACTTTATCCGATCTTTTTATTTCGAAATCAAAATCCGCTTTAACTTTAAACATCTTTTTAAAATCATATTCATGGTCTGCAAGCAATGAGTAAATATTCTGGCTTCCAATCAGGATGACTTTTGTATCGATCTTAATAGGTTCCGGTTTAAGTGTTGTTGCAGAAAGTTGAAAGTATGAAGGCGAATCCTGGATTTCAAGAATATTATAAGTAAGAACACGCTTAAGCGTTTTCCAAACTCCGGGTTCTTCAAAAAGGTGATAGACATTTAATACAAGATAACCGCCGTTTGCCTTTAAAAGTGAACCTGCTTTTATTTTTGTAAAATCGCTGTACCATCCGCCTTTACCATCGTTTACCTTTTCAATTGTTCCAAACATATTTACATAATTAGGAGAAGTTTCAACAATGACCGGGCATTCTTCAGTCTCACTGTTATCAAGAATTACATTAACCTCGTACTCTTTGAAATAATCAATTACAAAACCATCGGAAGTAGTTTCTTCTTCCGGCTTAATACCTTTAAATACCTGCAGGTTTTCAAGAATATTATCTTTAACCTGTGAAATATATTCCCCGATTTTTTCGGATGTATATACTTCTCTCAGGTTATCAAGTACACCATTAACTACCGAGAGAGTAATTTCTTTCTCAAGCTCAATTAATTTTTGCTGAAATCCCTGGCTTGTCTTTAATCCTTTTTTAAATAAAAGCTGAAGCTCCTCCTGATATTCATTATACTTTTTAATGATTTCCTGAGCTTGTTCTTTTGTTATTTTACTTTTCTTTACCTGGTCTTCCAATTGGTAAATTGGAACTGGTTTCTCATCAATTATTGGCAAAATATCAGGCCGAGCTACCTGCCCAACTTTTATTTGCCCCAGAGAGAAATTTTCCTTTTTTATTTCCTCCTCAAAAGCATTCATTAATTTTTGTTCTTCATTTGTGTAGTCATTCAGTATTCTCTTCTTCCTTTCAAGATAAACATCGCTCTCAAAAGATTGTGGAATTTTTTCCCTTAGAATATTTATTGCTGATGTAAAATCGTTTTTAAATTGTCTCGCTTTTCCTTTAGAAAACGTAAGAAGTGTTGGTCTGTCAGGATCTTTAAAGTTGTTCACATAAGCATAATCTAACAAAGGAGGGCATTGAGATGAGATTGTTTCAAGAATTTTCTTTACAGTAGTTGCTTTTCCTGTCCCGGAGAGCCCGGCAATGTAAATGTTATAGCCCGGAGCCCTTAAATCAACGCCAATTTTGAGAGCCTTTAAAGCCCTTTCTTGTCCAAGTATGCCTTCAATTGGTTTAAGGTCCTCGGTAGATTCAAATTCAAACAGGTCGGGGTTGCATCGCCATCTTAAGTCTTCAGGTTTAAGCTCAAGGGAGGATTTTATTTTTTTTGAGGAAGTCATTTAAATCCTTAATAAGAATTTTACAATAAAAATTACTGCAAAATCTAACCATATTATTCCCGAATTTCAAAAGTTTATTGAGATAAATACCTTATTGTAAAATAGAGAGATGACATCTTTTATAAAAAAAGTAACACAGAATTTTTGGAGGGAAATGTCATTTATATCTGAATTCAATTCGAAAAGAAAGATGTATCTATTTACAACTTACTTTTTAGCTTAACATCAGTTATAAGTTATTTGTATATTTTAACCGGTTGTTCGATTGCATAGCAAAAAATATTATTGTCTTTTAATAATCAGTTCTTTTTTAATTCAGTTAAAATTAAGGAGGTTATATGAACAAAATTTTTTTTATTGCAATTTGTATTTTACTCTTTGTAGGAATTTCATTTGCCCAGCAGGAAAAAATAAGAGTAAGCCCAAAAGCTTCTGTTATGCAAGTTGTCGGTTTTACAGAAGTGAAGATTGATTACAGCCGCCCCGGTGTTAAAGGAAGAAATATCTGGGGAGAGCTTGTTCCTTATAATAAAGTATGGCGTGCCGGAGCAAATGAAGCTACAATAATTAGTTTCAATTCTGATGTAATGATTGAAGGAAAAAAACTTTCTGCAGGGAAGTACAGTTTTTTTACAATACCAAATAAAGATGAATGGACTTTAATATTTAACAAGGTAGCAGAGCAGTGGGGTGCTTTTGAATACAATGAAACTGAAGATGCATTAAGAATTACTGTTAAATCAAAAAGCAATGGTTTTCAGGAATGGCTGACTTTTTCATTCACAAAAGTTGATGATAAATCCGCAATTGTTAATCTTGAATGGGAAAAGTTGAAAGTGCCTTTTAAAATTGAAGTGCAGTAGGTAAGAGCAAGAGCAAGTTCAGGAAAAACAAATGATTTTTACATGTTTTTCCTGAACTTGCATGCTCTTGAACTTTTCAACCTCTGATAATTTTCAATAATTCTTCTGTTTTTTGTTTCATTAATTTTATATCACCTTTACTCTCAACATTAAGCCGTAAAATCGGTTCAGTGTTGGACATCCTAATATTAAATCGCCAAATATTATATTCGACACTTAGACCATCAAGCCTGTCCTGTTTTCCATCGGAATATTTTTTTGCCAGCTCTTCAATCTTTCCTGCAGGCTCTGCAATTGTGGAATTTATTTCTCCTGAACAAGGATAAGTTTCTATCATCTCTTCAACAAGACTTGAAAGAGGTTTTCCTTCTTCAGACATTAATTGCATAATTAAGAGGAATGGAATCATTCCACTATCAGAGTAGGCATTATCTCTGAAATAATGATGAGCCGACATCTCACCGCCATAAATGGCATTTACTTCTCTCATCTTCTGTTTGATATAAGCATGTCCGCTTACAGATACAACAGGAATTCCTCCGGCTTTTTTTACAACATCAACTGTATTCCAGATTAAGCGGGGATCATGAACAATCTTTTCTCCCGGGTTCAATCTTAAAATTGATCTTGCAAGAAGCCCTACTATATAATAACCCTCAATAAAATTTCCTTTTTCATCAAAGAAGAAACATCTGTCATAATCGCCATCCCATGCAACTCCAAGATCAGCATGATTTTTTAGAACGGTATCTATTGAAGCCTGCCTGTTTTCAGGTAGAAGAGGATTAGGCACTCCATTTGGAAAATCAGAATCAGGTTCATTAAAAAGTTTTATCATTTTAATCGGCAAGCGTGATTCAATTGCATCAAGAACAATACCTGCACAACCATTTCCTGCATTAACAACAACTTTAAAAGGATTTATTTTGTTAGGATTATAAAACTTCTTAAGATTGTTCAGAAAGCCGCTCATTATGTCGTGATATTCAGTATCTCCGGGATCATGGCTTATCTGAGCCAGGTCATCATTTAAAATCATTTTCTCCACAATGTTTAATCCAGAATCATATCCAACAGGAACAGCACCTTTTTTTACGAACTTCATTCCATTGTATTCAGGAGGATTATGGCTTGCTGTTATCATAATTCCACCATCAGCTTCAAGAGCTGGTGTTGCATAATATACCATTTCTGTACCGCAAAGGCCGAGATCAATAACATCAACGCCATTGTTGTTCAATCCTTTTCTTAAAGCCTCAAACAAAGCATCAGATGATTTTCTCACATCTCTTCCAATAACTATCTTTTCAGCATCAACATGATTTGCAAAAGCTATCCCGATTTTATATGCTAACTCGGCATCAAGCTCTGAAGGGACTTTCCCCCTTATATCATACGCTTTGAAGCAGTTAATCCTTTCCATGATCCTAAGGCTCCTTTATAAAGTAGGGTTGAAAATAAATCAATGATTAAAAATTGAATCATTTTAGTGAATTTTAATAAGTAAACTTACTTTGTAATTTATTAAAAATATTCAACGATTCAATTTAGAATATTTTTTTTGTAGAGAGTAATTTTTGAATAGACTTTTTAAAAACAAGTTTATATGTTTACCCATTCAAAATTATTGCGGGAGAGAGATATCGCAACAAAATATACGATTAATTGGCACTTCGCAAAATGCAACAATTCCAGGTGTAATGCCATTTTTTTGGTCGATCCCGGTGAAACACCTGGGGAGCTTGGTTTCATTTGTCCTGAATGTTCAAAAAAAACAACAACTTCTCATATAGTTCAGTGCTCAAGCTGCAGAACTATTCTGAACTTTGTTAGAGCTGCCCCTAATGAGGAGAAGGTTGTATTTAACGTACCTAAGTGCTCTCATTGTGTTGGAACTATTGAAGATGAGTGGGAGATTGAGCCTCTTTATCAACCGGACTCATATATTTAATTCCCAAATTCTTTAATTGTTGTGTTTATAGTATATCCTTTTTTTAATGGAAAGGTATATTTTTACACAGTACAATTCAGAGATATAAAGACAAGCCATCCAATTATTTCTTTAATAAATCATTGCAATGTGCTAACTTTAAACACTTCTATTTAAATATTTATTGAAGGCTTTTGTATGAAAAATCATTTTTTTAAGGCTTATGTTTTAAATCTTTCATTTCTGATATTATTTGTTTTTGCAGGATGTTCATCTTCTCTTGAAACTCAAAATACCGGTAATTCGGATTCATATAGCTGGATAAACCTTGATACTATTAAAGCAGGAAAATTTGATACAGGCAAGATGTGGACATTTGAATACCCACCCATAGAATATTTTCGTTCAGAATATAATTTTGCAGTAACCAACGATTGGTTTGATCATGTAAGAATGTCTGCCCTTCGTTTTTCTACCATCTGTTCAGCTTCATTTGTTTCTGAAGATGGATTGGTTATGACGAATAACCATTGTGCCAGGGAAAGTATAGTACAGGTTCAGCTTGAAGGAGAAAATTTAAATGAAACAGGGTTCTTTACTACAACAATTGAAGAAGAAAGAAAAGTACCGGGATTATATGTTGATCAGCTTGTAATAATCAAAGATGTAACAGATGAAATAATTGCTGCAATTAATAAAGGACAAACTGATGAGGAAAAAGCAGCCAACAGAGATGCTGTCATATCTGAAATTGAAAGTAGAGAAAGCGAAGCAACGAAGTTAGATGTTTCTATTACCCCACTTTTTAATGGAGGAAAATATTCTCTCTATGGTTATAAAAGATATAATGACGTAAGGTTAGTCTTTACACCTGAATCTCAGTTAGGTTTTTTTGGAGGTGATCCTGATAACTTTACTTATCCAAGATACAATCTTGATTGTTCATTCTTCAGAGTATATGATGAAGATGGTAAGCCACTTAAAACGGATAATTATCTTAAATGGAATCCCGATGGAGCTAAAGTTGAAGAACCTGTTTTTGTAGTTGGTAACCCCGGTACGACAAGCCGTTTAAATTCTGTTGCACAATTGGAATATAACAGGGATTATGCATACCCAAGAGTTCTTAATCTTCTGAATTCGCTCGTTGATGTTTATTCCGGGATGATGAAGGAAAACCCCGAACAGAAAGATGAGCTTGAAGTTCAGATGCTTAATTTTTCAAATTCTTTGAAAGCTTATGAAGGTATGTTAAATGGATTAAGAGATCCTGTTTTAATGCAGAGAAAAAGAGATTTTGAAAAGAATTTTAAAAATGCTGTTCAGTCTAATTCAGAATTAAGTGCTAAGTATGGAGATGTATGGGATCAGTTAAATTCAGCACATTCTGAATTGGATGAAATTACAAATGAATTATACCTGACTTCATTCAATCCTGTAAGGACGTCACAATACTTATTTATAGCGAGTGACCTTATAGATCTTGCTGGAGAATTAAAATTACCCGAAGAACAGAGGTTGGAACTTTATAAAGGCGAAGAATTAAATACTACTATAGAAAACATCTTTCCTGAAGATTTCGACTTCACTTATAACAATAAAATCTTACAGATGCAGATAAATATGTTAAATACCTACCTTGGACAGAGACATTATGCAACGAGACTTTTATGCAATGGAAAAACAGGTAAAGATGCTCTTGATTATGTTTTAAGTAAATCAAGTATAACCAGTAAAGAAAAAGTAATTGCTTTAGCAGAAAAAGGAGCCGATGCAATTCTTAATTCAGATGACCCGTTTATTAAATTTATTCTCGGAACACAGGATAAAAAAAATCAAATGCTTGCACGTTCACAGCTTCTTAATTCCGAGATCCAGAATTATAATGAAAAATTAGGAAGAGCTTTATTTGAAGTCTATGGAACCTCTATTCCACCTGATGCAACTTTTACTTTGAGGATTTCTGATGGAGTAGTTCGTGGTTTCCCATACAATGGAACAATTGCCCCTCCTATTACAACTTTTTATGGACTGTATGACAGGTATTATTCATTTGAAAAAGAATTTCCGTGGAGTTTACCGGAAAGATGGAAAAATCCGCCAGCCGAATTTGATCTTGAAACGCCCTTTAATTTTATAACTACAAATGATATTATTGGTGGTAATTCAGGAAGTCCTGTAATCAATACAAAAGGTGAGGTTGTGGGTTTAGCTTTCGATGGAAATATCGAGAGTCTTCCGGGTATTTTTATTTTCAGAGAAGAAGAAAACAGGTGTGTTGCAGTTCATTCTGCTGGAATGCTTGAATGTATTAGAGATATGTATAAAGCTACCCGTTTAAGCGATGAACTGCTTAATGGGAAGCTTGCCACAGAAATGACTAAAGAACTTACTAATTAGTTTAGAAAAACGTTTGGGTGCCTGCCTTACAGGCACCTTTCTTTCCATCAAATGAAATTCCTAAAAAGCATCTTAAGAAAAAGTTATCCTGGAATTTATCGTTTATTAGGTGAATTTTATTATGTAACGCTGAGAATTTTTACATCGAAATCCAACGTTGAAATAATATTTAATAAGATTTATAAAAATAATAATTGGGGAGATAGGCACTCTGTTTCAGGGCCTGGTTCTAATCTCAGCAATACGGAAAATTTAAGAAAAGAACTTCCCCCAATTTTAAATGAGTTAAATGTCAAATCTTTATTGGATATTCCTTGTGGAGATTTTTTCTGGATGAAAGAGATTCAACTTCTCATTGAATCATATATCGGAGCAGATATTGTTAATGATCTTATAGTTAGAAATACAAAACTTTATTCTGATAAAAATAAAAAATTTATTTTGTTAGATCTTACAAAAGATAAATTGCCAAAAGCAGATACAATATTTTGTCGTGATTGCCTTCCTCATCTTTCCTTTAAACTTATTCATTCGGCTATTCAAAATATTAAATCAAGCGGTTGCGAATTTTTATTTACCTCCACATACACGGATACAAAGAAAAACTATGATATAATTACAGGGAGTTTCAGAAAATTAAATCTTGAACTGCCGCCATTTAATTTTCCAAAGCCAATAAGGATAATAAATGATGTTTGCCAAATTGAAAATGAGATTTTGAAAGATAAATATATCGGGATCTGGAGAATTTCTGACTTTAAATTCTAAAAGAAATATTTCTAAAAAATATATTGAGTCTGGAAATGAACAGAAAAATATTGAATTGAGTAATTGAAAAAAGTTAAACCATATTCCATCCCCAGTCCCAGCTTAAAACCATTAATTGTATTTTGTCTTAAATCAATTCCAGCGAGTACTGAAGCTGTAATACCATAATCCCAATTATTTTTATCACTAAAAATCCTGTCGTTAATTGTTATCAGCCCAAGCCCTTGCTCAAAATAAAAATTATGGTTCAAGTAAAATGAATAAATCCCTTTTAATGAAACAGCCCTTATTGAAGGATAGTATTGGTTACGGCTTTCAGGTATAATAGAATTGAAATCCGTTGCGTAAATAAAACTTAACCTCGTTGAAATATAATCTGCTGGATCCAGATAAGCCTCAATAAAAACAGAAGATGCGAATGCCTCTTCATTTGGTGAGTTTGCAGAAATAATTCCTCCTCCTATATATCCGCCAATACTCCCTTCTATTTGTGAATAGGAATTTTCATAAAGGAAAAAAACAAGAAATACTGTTGTAACAAGTTTATAAATCATTATAGGCTAATCTGAAACTTTCTATTAAATAAATTATGCAAGTTAACTTCTAAGTCTTTGTTTTTATTATTTTAAAAGTAAGAGTTAAAAGAAGGAAAACCAATGGCAAAAATCTCCGAGATAAAAATAAAAGTTCATCTTGATGATAACAGGATACCTGAGAAAATTGAATGGGAAGCAACAGAATCGGGATTTAAAGGAATGAAAGAAGCAAAATCTTTTATGCTTTCTTTATGGGATAAGGAGGAAAGTTCGACACTCGGGATTGATCTCTGGACTAAAGAAATGCTTGTTGATGATATGAATATTCACTTCCACCAGGTTTTACTTAAATTTGCTGATACTTATAAAAGAGCAACTAAAAATAATGAGCTTGCAGATATGATAGAAAAATTCAGCGTCCAGTTTGCTAAGAAACTTCAATTGGATAAAAAGATGGACAAAAGTTAATTATTAATTATAGCATCTTGAATTCAATAAACTCTTCTTTTTTGATGACAAGTATTTTAATATTTTTTATATATCAATTTTCATCTTTGAGATAAAAAATGGACACTGAAATTCTTGCCAGGCTTCAATTCGCTTTCACAATAGCTTTTCATTATATCTATCCGCCTTTAAGCATAGGTTTGGGTGTAATACTGGTTATAATGGAAGGGACTTATCTTAAAACTAAAAATCCTTTATACGAACAAATGACAAAATACTGGGTTAAAGTTTTTGCTTTAACTTTTGCGATTGGAGTTGCTACCGGAATTGTAATGGAGTTTGAGTTCGGAACAAACTGGGCAACCTATTCAAGATATGTTGGTGATGTTTTTGGTAGTGCTTTAGCTGCCGAAGGAATTTTTGCCTTCTTCCTTGAATCTGGTTTCCTTGCTCTGCTTGTATTCGGATGGGATAAAGTAAAACCTCGGACCCACTTCATTGCAACAATTATGGTGGCACTTGGCGCTATGTTCAGTGCAGTTTGGATTGTAGTTGCAAATAGCTGGCAGCAAACTCCGGCAGGGTTTCATATTGTAGGTGAAGGATTGAATACCCGTGCAGAAATTACAGATTTCTGGGCTATGGTTTTTAATCCTTCATCAGTAGACAGGCTGTTACATGTTATTTCAGGATGCTGGCTTGCCGGGGCTTTTCTTGTAATAAGTGTTAGTGCATTTTACATCCTGAAAAACAGGCATCTTGAATTTGCAAAATCATCATTAAAAATAGCTTTATTGCTTGCTCTGGTTGCCTCACTTTTTCAACTGTTTACCGGGCATCAAAGTGCTGTTGGTGTTAGTGAAAATCAACCTGCCAAACTTGCTGCTATGGAAGCGCTCTATGATTCTTCTGCTCCCGGAGATTTATATTTATTTGGATGGGTTGATGAAAAAAATCAGGAAGTTAAATTTGGTGTATCTATACCGGGAATGCTTAGTTACCTTGTCCATGGAGATGCCTCTGTTCCGATTATTGGATTAGGTTCCTTTCCGGAAAATGAGAGACCGCCAGTTAATATTGTTTTCCAGGCGTATCATATAATGGTAGCAATAGGATTTTTTCTTATAGCAATAAGTGTTTTGGGAGTATTTCTTTGGTGGCGGGGGAAATTATTCAATCATAAATGGCTTTTATGGATTTTTGTGTTTTCTGTTCTCGCTCCGCAAATTGCAAATCAAATTGGGTGGATTGTAGCAGAAGTTGGAAGACAGCCCTGGATTGTTTACGGATTACTAAGAACTTCTGAAGGGCTTTCTAAAGTTGTTACTGCTGAACAAATATGGTTCTCTCTCATTTTATTTGCAGTTATTTATTTTTTCCTTTTTGTTCTTTTCATCTACTTATTGAATGAAAAAATTCAGCATGGGCCTGAAGAACCAGAGACAATCGGTTCTGAATACGAAAAACAAAAATTTATTTTTGCTGATAAGAAAGGCTGAGATATGGAATTCACTTTCGATTTAAATACAATATGGTTTATTCTTATCGGAATTCTGCTTACCGGATATGCTATACTTGATGGTTTTGACCTGGGTGTTGGTTCGCTGCATCTTCTTTTTAAAAAAGACGAGGAAAGAAGAATAGCAATAAATGCAATAGGTCCTGTATGGGATGGTAATGAAGTATGGCTTGTAACGGGTGGCGGTGCGTTGTTTGCAGCATTCCCCGATGTTTATGCAACTGTCTTTTCAGGATTTTATACAGCTTTTATGCTTCTTCTTTTTGTTTTAATCTTCAGAGCTGTAGCAATAGAATTCAGAAGTAAGCAGGAAGCAAAATGGTGGAGACAAATGTGGGATGTCCTTTTCAGTATTGCCAGCATTTTTATCGCTTTCCTGATGGGAGTTGCTCTTGGAAATATTGTTACAGGGGTACCGGTAGGTGCTGATAAAGAATTTGCCGGAAGTTTTTTTGGATTACTTACTCCCTATACAATCCTGGTAGGAATAACAACAGTAGCTCTTTTTTTGATGCACGGTGCAATCTATCTTGTTATGAAAACCGAAGGCGAAGTTCAGAAGAAAGTAAAAGGATGGGTAAATAATTCAATTATCTTTTTTGTTATATGCTATGTATCTACAACAATGGCAACGTTAATTTATTATTCTCATATGACCGAACATTTCAAATCTGCGCCATGGCTTTTTGCTCTTGCGTTATTAAATATGCTGGCAGTAGCAAACATTCCAAGGGAGATTTATCATAATAGAGATTTCAAAGCATTTATTTCATCGTGCGCTTCTATAGCTGCCCTATTGGCTTTATTTGCAGCAGGAATTTTTCCGGATATAGTTATTTCTACTATTAATCCGGAATTCAGTTTGACTATTTATAATGCTGCATCTTCACAAAAAACTCTTGGCATAATGCTTACAATTGCTTTGATTGGAATGCCATTTGTTATCGGTTATACATTTACAATCTACTGGATCTTCAGAGGGAAGGTAAAGCTGGATAAGATGAGTTATTAGATCAATACGATAAGTAATTAAATTAAGCTACAATTTATCCATCAAATTTCTTGAAACAGAAATAGCTTTTGAA
>CAZECH010000032.1:2798-14430 GCA_964510675.1 uncultured Ignavibacteriaceae bacterium | reverse complement strand
TAAATAGTAAAGTTCTTTTTGGGTATCTGAATGGGATAAGTGTAATGATAATTCCAACACTTATAGTAATTGCACTAGGATTAATAATCAAACACTTTTTCTTTACAAAATAAAACAGCCAATTAAGAAAATGGCTAATCGAAAGATTATAATATTTAATCTAACCGTTGTCCTTATATTAATTTCATTGGGATGCAATAGTGAAAAGAACGATTATCCCGAACCTTCCGACAAATCAATCAATGGTGCTTTTGTTTCCAGGAAAGGTACATTTAAATTTGGTGACAAAAATTACTCCGCTGATTATGGAATAATTACCGTTACAGAAAACAGGGAAAATGGCAGAGGACTTATTCATCTTCCAGTCATTCGTATTTATGCACGTACAAAAAATCCTCGTGAACCGATTTTTGGTCTTGCTGGTGGACCGGGTCAATCTAATATGAATTGGTCGCCTATCGATTCATTACTTTTTAATCACGATTTCGTAATGGTTGGTTATAGAGGTGTTGATGGTTCAACAGTGCTGGATTGTCCTGAAGTTGCCGAAGCATTTAAGAATAGCGGAGAGAGTGATCTTTTAAGCGAGAAGTCGCTTAGGGAAATTGGAAAAGCATGGGAACAAAGCACGCATCGCCTTACCTCTCAAGGAATCGATTTGACGAGTTATACAATGCCCGAAACTATTGAAGATATGGAAGCAGTCCGAAATGCATTAAAGTATGATCGTATAAATTTGATGAGTGAAAGTTATGGAACTCGTATCGCATATATTTATAGCCTTTTGCATCCCCAGAACATTCAACGCTCAGTTATGATTGGAGTAAATCCGCCCGGACACTTTATCTGGGATTCTCAGCAAACCGAGGAACAATTATATTATTATGCTCAACTATGGTCGAAAGACTCCATCATGTTGAAAGAGAGCCCGGATCTAATTGAAACAATGCGAAAGGTTTTACATAATTTGCCCCGCAAATGGCTCTTCTTTTCAATTGATCCCGGCAAAGTGAAAGTAACGGCATTTAGCCTGTTATTTCAAAGGAATACTGCCACCATGGTATTTGATTCTTTTGTAGCTGCTGAACAAGGTGACTATAGCGGAATAGCATTGATGTCGCTTGCTTTCGATTATACTTTTCCATCTATGTTCGTTTTAGGTGATCTCGCTTATAAAGCTATCAGTGCCGATTTCGATTCTTTGCAAATAAACTTAATTCAGGAAGAACCTTCGGACATTGTTTTGGGTTCATCAATGAATAAGCTGCTTTGGGAACCTCTTAACTATGGACACTTTCCAATAAAATTAATACCACAAAAGCTTCGATCTATGATTCAAACTGATGTAGAGACACTCCTCTTAAGCGGAAGCGTAGATTTCTCTACACCGGCTGAATCTGCAAACGAATTATTGCCGTACATGAAAAATGGGAAACAAGTTATACTGTGTGAGTTCGGTCATGTCGGCGATATCCGGTATTTACGTCAGGCACAAACTGAACTTCTAATTACAAACTATTTAAATACCGGGATTATTGATACATCTAAAATTGAATATGTTCCGATGGATTTTCAAGTAAGCTGGGGTTTTCCCAGAATAGCAAAAGTAGCACTTGGCGTAGCTGCCATTATTCTGATAGCTCTTTTAATCGGAATTATCTGGTTTATTAGAAAAATAAAACGACACCGTAAATTGAAAGCTTCTTTAGTCTTATAAAAAAAAGATTAAAGATTATGAATCATTTTATGAATGGAATAATTTCATATTGCGGTTTGGATTGTCAGGCTTGTCCAATTTATATAGCAACAAGGGAGACTGACAGGACAAAAAAAGAAAAAATAATTAATGAAATTATCCGCTCCTGTAAGGAACATTATGGAGTTGATTATAAGTATCAAGATATTAATGATTGCGATGGCTGCAAGTCTGAAAATGGCAGAGTATTCTTCGGATGCTCAGATTGTAAAATAAGAAGATGTGCTATTGATAAAGGAATTGAAAACTGTGCATATTGTGAAGAATATGCTTGTAATAATCTTTTAGAATTATTCAAAACGGATCTGGGTGCTAAAACTCGTTTAGATGGAATAAGGAGTACTTTTTAGAATATTTTTTAAAGACGAATTTTATGAAGAAATTACTTTTATTTCCAATTGCAATCACTCAATTATTATTTCTTTCCTGCAGTGATGAATTATTCTCCCCATTAAATAATCTTCAAATATCAAGACATATTTTATCTGGATATTTTGTTACAAAAATTACGTTTGATAGTAGAGGTACTGCCTGGATTGGAACCTTCAAACAAGGATTAATAAAATATAATGGCTCAATCACTCATTATGATGCAACAAATTCATCTTTGCCGGATAGCATTGTAATAAGAGATATTGCAGTTGACAAAAACGACAATATCTGGATTGGTTCAGGCAAAGGATTAATAAAATATAATAGAAAGAATTTCTTTATTTACGATACATCTAATGCGCCACTGCCAACAAATAATGTATCTTCAATTGCTGTAGATGCTAATAACAATATTTGGTTTACTTCCTGTGTATTTCAGGAAGGCGGTTTGATGAAATATGATGGGAATAACTGGAATCTCTATTCACCACATAACTCACAATTACCTTCTAGTTTAATAAATGATATATCAGTTGATTACAAAAACAACAAGTGGATTGCAGTTGGTGAAGGGGTAAACAATTATTGTTTAGTTAAAATGAACGGAGACAGTTGGACATTATATGGTGAAGAAGAGATAGGATTTAGTCCATATTTTCTTTGGCGTATAGCAAGTTTTAAGAATCAAATTCATGCTTCCATAAATTACATGCTGTCAAGTGACTTTAATATCAACCGACCTAATATAATTTCTTATAATGGAAGTCAATGGAAGGTAAATAATCCTGTCGATAAAGATGGAAACTCTCTTGGATATGTTGGGGAAATTGCTGTTGACTTAAAAGGCAATCTTTGGGCAGAGACATCCGAAAATGGAATTGCCGTTTTTGATGGACATAAGTGGTTCTATAACAAATCAGAATTATCAATAGGAAATGGAGTGGGAGTGTTTGATATAGAAGTTGAAAATAACAATTCAATCTGGGTTGGATGCGGAGACGGAATTTATATTATTAACTAATAACATGAGGTTTATAAATGTTGCCGGTTTTAGAAAAAAATGACGTATTGCCAATATGCCCTCATTGTACAAAAGAAATCGTTATAGTATGGTGTCGTCAATTGGAAAGTATATTCGGGAAAAGATATATCTATTTCTGTCCTGAATGTAAAAAAGTTTTAGGAGTATCTCACAGGAAAGGTTTCTGGATGGGATAAATTATTGTAGAGTAATAAGTTTTTTAATAGGTAGTTAATATGATTTCCTTAGTTCCTACTTGGGCACGGCATTATGAAGAATTCTGGAATACCATAAGAAGAAGGAACTTATGGTTTATCAAGCTGCGTTACTCAGCCGTGTTAATGCTGATTTTTTTAATACTTACATCTGAGTTTATTCTTGATGTTACACTCTCAAATGTTCAAGAGTATGTTCTTATTCTCATAACAATTTCCATTCTTCTCTATAATATTATTCTCCACTATACAAGGAGATTTGTAAAGGATGATCCGGGCAAATTCAATCCGCTGCATCTTTCCCTTGTTCAAATGGTTCTTGATTTGTATGCACTGACCCTTCTTGTTTATTACACCGGGACAATTGAATCTCCGTTATACATGCTTTTTATTTTTCATATGATCATTGGCAGCTTAGTTCTTCCGGGAAAGATAATTTTTTCTGCTGCCTTTACAACAATTATTATTTTTGCTGCACTCACGTTTGGTGAATATTATAATTTTATATCTCATCATTCAATTCAAGGGTTATTAGGTGCAACTGTATATAATGATCTAAAATATGTAATTGCATTTGTTTCAATCTTTACATTTGTAATGATAATGAGCGTTGTTCTTGCCAACAGAATAGCAAAACAACTCTATAAAATGGAACAGGATCTTGTTGAATCTTTTGACCATTTAAATGCCGCTGAAGCAAACAAGCAAAGATATATAATGAGTGTTGTTCATGAAATTAAATCTCCAATATCTGCGCTCCATTCATATCTTGATCTGATATTGCAAAAATTCCTAGGCCCATTAGATGAAAAAGTTGAAGAGAAACTTCAGCGTGCAAGAACACGCTCCGATGAAGCAATACAGCTTATAAATAATGTACTTCAGATTTCCAAACTCCGTCTTGTTGATGATATCATTAAAGAAACTGTTGATATAAGACAGCTTGTCTGTTACATAATCTCCCAGCAAAAAATCAACATTGAAACAAAAAAAATTAAACTTGTTCTAAAAGATAAAGTTTACAAATCCGGTATGGTAACTGGAGATAAATTATTGCTTGAGATAGCCTTTTCAAACCTGATTGGAAACTCAATTAAGTATGTTGATATAAACGGAATTATTGAAGTTAAATTAGATAAAGAAGAAAACAATATTGTTGTAGAAATTAACGACAATGGAATTGGGATCCCACAAAATGAAATTCGACAAATATTTCACGACTTCTTTCGCGCTTCAAACATTAAGCAAAAAGGATATGAAGGTTCAGGTTTGGGATTGTCTTTTGTTAAGCAGATAATTGAAAAGCATGGCGGAAGAATAGAGGTAAAAAGTCCTTCAGATCTCGGTGATGACAAAAATCCGGGAAGTTGTTTTAAAGTTAGTCTTCCTGTAAATGCAAATCCGAATAATTCATTTAATTAATAATTACCTTCCTGCTTATATCCTCTTACCAAAAGAGATAAAAAATATACTACCTTCAATAAAATTTTCTTACTAATGAGAATCTAATCTCAAAACTATTCTTAATCCATTTGATTAAAAAGCTTTAGAATGGCATAGTAAGTGAATATTTATGATAACGATAGTTAGATTATAAATATGAGAACCTACTTCATAACATCAAAAGTAATTCTTCTTCTGTTTTTTCTATTTAACTTCATAGTGCATGCACAAATTTCTTCCGATTCAAGTAAGTTTCAGAAAGATAGTAATTTTGTTTTCCAGGATTCTTTAAGAACAAAACTTTTTTATTTAGAAGAAATTGAAATAATCAGTACAAAATATGAAATGAAAGTTAGAGATGTTTCAATTCCAATTGAGGTTTCAGATAAAGAAGAAATTTTTAATACCAGCGGTTCTACAACTTCCGATATTTTAAAGAATGAACCTGGCATTTCACTTTCACGTGATGGAATCTGGGGAACTAGTATATCTGTAAGGGGACTAAGTAAAAATAATATTGTAGTATTGATTGACGGCAATAGAATCGAAACAGCAACTGATATTGCTGCTTCTCTTTCATTAATAGAAGTAAACGATTTAAACAGAATTGAAGTTATAAAAAGTGCTGCTTCTTCTTTATATGGTTCAGGAGCTTTGGGAGGAGTTGTCAACATTATTACAGAGAGTGGTTTTTATCCTAAAATATTTCAACTAAGTGGAACAACTATCAGTTCATTCAATTCTGTTAACAATAATGGTTCCGGCACTCTTGCATTTAATTTGGGAAATACAAATTGGTTTATTCATCTGAGAGGAACTCTCAGGAGTGCTGATGATACTGAAACTCCACGAGGAATTTTAAATAACAGCCAATTCAGAAATAGTAATTATTCTATCTTTTCGGGATATAAATTCCTGGGCAACCAGGAAATCAAAATTTCATATCAAAATTATTTGGCAGAAGATGTTGGAATACCTGGGAACTCACTTTTCCCTTCTAATGCAGAAGTTAGATATTTAAAAGCAGAAAGAAAATTATCTTCTTTTGAATATAATATAAAAAATCCTTTTAACTCATTGGCCAAAATTCAGACAAAAATATTTTACCAGGAAATTGACCGTGATGTTGAGAATATACCTCACCAGGTTAGTCTCTCAAATAATAGGACTACAAGAACGAGTGTCTTGAAAATTACTCCCAATGGTAATCATAAAACAACTGGTGCAAGTTTGCAAAGCAACTGGATTCTTGGTAAGACAAATTTATTAATCGCAGGATTTGAAGCATGGCAGCGCGAATTATTAACTGACCGGGAACAAGAAAGATTAATCGAAGTCATTGATACTAATACTCAATCAGTTATTAGCTCTACTCATAAAATAATTGGTGAGAAACCAATCCCGGATGCTAATTACAGAAGTTTAGGATTTTTTGTTCAGGATGAACTTGAAATTATTGAAGACAGGTTAAAGCTAACATTCGGTGGAAGGATTGATCAGATTCATATTGAAAATGATGAAGTCTATAATCCGTTGTATGAGATAACAAATGGTTCAATAAACTACAGTCCCGCCAATAAAAAAATAATTTGGAACGAAGAGGAAGTTGAAGATATTTCATGGAGCGGTACTGCAAGTCTTTTGTATTCCTTATTTGAAGATGTTGATCTGACTTGTACAGCAGCACATTCTTTCAGATCACCTTCTTTGGAAGAAAGATATCAATATATAGATCAAGCTGGTCTTTTAAAGATTGGCAATCCAGGTCTTGAACCTGAAAAAGGATATTTTTTTGATGCGGGATTAAGAATTTGGAAAGAAGATTTAAATTTTACAGGAAATATTTTTCTCAATCTTCTAAATAACCTTGTTGCAGATGAACCCGGAATGTTTGAAGGAAGAGCAGCATTAATAAAAACAAATATTGGTAAAGCCCGCCTTTATGGATTTGATTTTGGATTTAAGTATAACTTTCTAATCAATTATTCTATTTCAGGAATTTTATCTTATGTTAATGGCGATGATACAGAGAATAATAATTATCTATCCCAGATTCCTCCTTTGAACGGAAGAATTGTAATAAGTGCTGATCCAATCAATCTTTTTCAGATTGGTGTTGCGGCTAATTTCTTTGCTGATCAAGATAAAGTTGCACCAGGAGAAATAAGAACCCCGGGTTATGTTACATATGATCTACAATTATTTCCTGTTCCTTTTAATTTTGGTTTTAATTCGCTGCAAATTTCTTCCGGCGTTGATAATATTACAAATAAATCTTACAGGAATCACCTTGCAACAAACAGAGGTTTAATTACAAGTGAACCGGGAAGAAATTTTTTTATTAAGATAAGAGTTGAATGGTAATATGGATTGGTTCATTCTTGCATTTGCTTCAGCATTATTTTCAGCCGGAGCCGCTTTATCACAAAAGAAAATTTTATTCAAACTGGAAGCTCTTGATTTTTCATTTTACCTCTCAATAATCAGCTTAGCTTTCTCAATCCCCTTCTTCATAAATATATTCAATGATTTTCCGACTGCTGAATCATTATTAATTTTATATATCAAATCAATCTTAGGGACCTTCGCATTTTTATGTGTAATGCTTGTATTAAAAAATTTTGAGATAAGTAAAGCCCTCCCATTAATGGTATTAATTCCAGGTTTGGTTGCAATCTTTGGTTTTTTGTTTCTTAAGGATTCCTTGACATTAAAAGAAACAGGGGGTATAATTTTACTTATGATTGGAACTTTTATACTTGAAGTTTCTGAAAATGAAAACATTTTCAATTCATTTATGACGGTCTTAAAATCAAAACATTATTATTATATTTTGGCTGCACTCGGATTGTTCACTGTTTCAGCATTACTTGACAGACTTTTGCTTACTGATTATAAATTTACTTCTGAAAACTTCATGGCATTTCAACAATTATTTTTTGCTGCAAATTTCTTTATCCTTTTCGTTATAAAGAAAAAAAACATAAATGGAAATAGTTTGTATGATCGAAAAATATGGTATTGGATTATTTTGATTTCAATATTAACAATCGGTTACAGGTACTCCCAAATTGAAGCCACAAAGCTAGCCCCGGTTGCTCTTGTTTTGTCCGTTAAAAGAATATCTGTTTTCTTCAGTTCTTTAGTGGGAGGTAAATTATTCAAAGAAAAAAATTTGATAAAAAGAGCTGCGGCAATAGCCATTATGGTTGCAGGAACTCTTTTTCTTTTAGACTACTAGATTATCAACCAACCATTTTTTTATTTTCTGAAAATTTCTTTTTTATAACAGCACATTTGGGTGATGAAACAAAAAAGTAAATCAGGATTAAAAAAGAGCACAAAGCAAAGGAACCGTAAAAAATTAAAATGTAAAGCATCTCTGTATCCTGTAATTAAATTTAAGATTAGTTAACTGAGATGATAAAACAATTAGAATGCCATTATAGCGATAAACCGGTGAATTGTATTAATATTGCTTTTTCCAATCAATAAAACGGATTGAATCCCCATCTGATTCGAAGATCAATGCACCATATTTGTCAGTCCGGTAAATTTCTGAACCAAAATTTCCCAGTCTTTCAACAATTTCTGCCGAAGGATGATTGAATTGATTTTGTATTCCTGCACTTATTATACTTTTAGTGGGAGTAACAAAATTCAGAAATTCAGAAGTGCTGCTTGTCTTACTACCGTGATGTGCAACCTTAAGCAAATCAGAATCCAAGAAAGATTTATAATTGTCTGAATAAATGTTTTCAACTTTCTTTTCAATATCTCCTGTAAAAAGAAAAGAAGTTTTTCCATAAACAATTTTCATAATACCGCTTCTATCATTAGGAGATAGATTTGAATTATTAATAATACTCTCAATATTTAAAACATAAATCCGTACATCATCTATATCCATAATAATTTTTTTATAATATTCTATTGGAATATTATTGTCAGCGAGATATTTTTCAAATTTTAAATCTTTAACCAAAGATGAATCAAGTTTCGGCTTGTAAATCTTTTTAATCATACCTTCTTTTACCATGGAAACAAATCCTGCGTAATGATCCGAATCGATGTGCGATACAAAAGCATAGTCTATTTTTTTAACTCCAAGATGTTGAAGAAGCGGTAAAATTATTCTCTCTCCATTATCAAAAGTTGAAGTAACATTCCCGGCATCAATTAAAGCAGAACTTCCTTTAGGAAATTTTATAAGGATTGCATCGCCCTGTCCGACATCAATTGTAAAAATGCAAAGTTTACTTTCCGGTAAGAGACTTTTATCATCTATCGTTATGTAAAGAATTGTTGCTGATACTAAAAAAATTGTAAATAATATTTTGGCTAAAGAATGCTGAAGTTTACTATAAAGAGTCATCAGCACAATAAAAAAGGAATAAAACATTATAGCATCCTGAACAGAAAAATGTCTTACCCACAGAAAGGAATAATCGGAGTGCCCACCTAAATCTACAATCTCAAAAAGGATTAGGGTTAATAAATCATTCATTGCTCCGTAATAAACAGCAATTGATGGAATTATTATATTCAGGAATAAAGTTAAAAATCCTAATCCGACTATAAAACCTGTTAAGGGGATGACAAAAAGATTAGCAGCAATTGCAGCTAAAGAAAGTTTTCCAAAGTACAAAAGTGTAAAAGGGAGAGTCCCGATCTGTGCACTGAATGAAAGAGCCATAAATAGTAAAATATATTTTAGAGATTTCCATTTTATCCTGAACGAATTAATCTTCCTTTGAAATGCCGGATATATAGTTCCCATTGCAAGTACAGCTGAGAATGAAAGCTGGAATCCAGGGTTGTATAATTCCCACGGAGATATTATAAGAATTATTAATGCTGAGAGAGCCAAAGTATTAAACATATTCCCTGAACGAGTGGAGAGAAAAGCAAAGATTATAACAATGCCCATAACAGAAGCACGAAACATAGCAGCAGGATTCCCAGTGATCATCATAAAGAAAATTATTCCGACTATTGTTATAATAGCCCGCAAATGAATATTTAGCCTGCCAAAAAGAATTATAAATATCAGGATAACATACCCAACGTGAAGCCCTGAAACTGAAAGTACATGTACAACACCTGAATTGATGAACTCAGTTTTGGTTTCATAATCCATTTCTCCTCTATCGCCTAAAAGCAATCCTTTTAAGAAAGCTGCTGTTTCAGGATTGTGAAGATTTTTTAACTGATCATCTAAATATTTTCTGATTTGAAATATAGAAGATGTATAGAGATCACTTTTGTTATTTAGTATTTCAATATCACTCGTTTTGTATGCAATTAATATTCCACTAAATCCCAAAGAGTTTAGATATTTATTATAATCGAACTCACCGGGATTTCTCATTTCTCTTGCTTTATTATAATTACCTGAAATTGAAATTATATTGCCGGGTAAGATCGTACTATACACAGAGTCTAATCTTTTCTTAGTATCCCGGATTTTGCAAACAAGTTTTATATTCTTTCTCAAAACATCATGAGACAGTTTTAATGAGTCAACATCCAGATTAAAAATAATTTCCTTTTCTCTTATGAGTTCAATGTTAGAGATAGTTCCGTAAGCTGTGAGGTTTTTATATTTATAAATATTTGGCGATAATAAAATATGTTCCTGTTTATTTACTTCAGCAATAAAAATCCCAAGTGTTAGAAATATGAGATACCCAAAAGCAGAAATTATAATCGTGAAATTATTGAAAAGCTTTAGTTTGATTATTATTAGGATCAGAATTATAAAGGATAAGATTATTATAAAATAAATTTCAGGTGAGAATGATAAATACTTCTGCAGGATTATACCGCAAATAAAAGCAACAACAATTTTTACTAAAGGATAATCTTTCATTTAATGATATTAATTATTGCAGGTTTGATTTGATCTATACTTTGAATATTCTTAAATAATTCTTTGGAATACTTTCCCACAGTTATTGTTAAAGCAGAATTCAAAGTATGTGTCTTTATAGAAAGATCTTCAACATTTCCATGATCTGAACAGATTATCAAAGATGAATTTTGGGAATCCATCTCATCAATAATTGTATAAAGAAAAGCATCTAGGGTTTTTATTGTTGACTCAATTTCCCCATCATATCTTCCATGCCCGATATGATCTGTTAAAAAATATTCATAAAGAGTAAATTTATTTTTTGAGGAAATCTTTAATAATCTTTTTGCCGCGGTTTCCGGTTTGATTATTGGAAGCTTGTAGCCAAGCTTTAAATTCCATCGATCGTTTGTAATTTCAGCAGTGAGAGCATTTCCCTTTCGTACATCGGTTAATTTATTTAGTCTCATCTTGTTTAAGGTACAACTTAGAGAAGTAACACTTAATCTTGATCTGCCGGAGTTTATGTAATCAAAAAATACTTTAGGATATGCATTTGCAAAAAATGCTTTTTGTTTTTTCTTCTGGAAATGAAGAAAAATATTTTGTTCTTTAATTATTGGAATTAGAGTTGAGTATGGGTAAGGGCCAAAATGTTTTCCAATAAACTTTGCCGCATTCATACCGCAGAATATAGAAGTCTGCCCAGTTCCGCTTTGCGGAAATCCTTCGACTCCTAATCTTGCATCTGTTGGAAAGATATATTTGCTTTTGTTTTCGATTACAGAATTTTTTAATGATGGAATTTTTCCAAATAATTCTGAGAAAGTTTTAAATCCATACTTAAAGAAAGGATTGAATTCGTAATCTTCATTACCGATTCCAACACCATCTATAAAGATCATTAAGATCGAGTTCATTTGATGAAGTTAGATTTTTTTCCTAATAAAATATTGATAAATGAATAAATT
>CAZECH010000032.1:0-2698 GCA_964510675.1 uncultured Ignavibacteriaceae bacterium | reverse complement strand
TCATTTGATGAAGTTAGATTTTTTTCCTAATAAAATATTGATAAATGAATAAATTGCAATTAACAATTCTAAGGAATTATTTCGATTCAATTATAATTGTAACCGGTCCATCGTTAAAAATTTTCACCATCATCATTGCTCCAAAAATTCCGGTCTTTACTTTTGATTCACCTATATTCCCTTTTATTCTTGTTATAAACTTTTCATAAAGAGGAATAGCTTCCTCAGGTTTTGCAGCGTCAGTGAAGCCGGGACGGTTTCCCTTTTGTGCATCCCCATAAAGTGTGAACTGAGAAATAATTAACATCTCCCCATCAATATCTTTTACAGATAAATTCATCTTATCTTTTTCATCCTGGAATATCCTGAGATTGCAGCATTTATCAGCAAGAAACTCAACATCCTTTTCAGTATCCCCGGTTTTTATCCCGAGCAGAACAACAATACCTTTGCCTATCTTTTCCTCATAATTTTCTACCGGAATATTTACAATCCCTTCACTTACTCTTTGAATAACCGCTCTCAACACTTAACTCCTGAAATTACTCGCTCAATTTTGAGATAATCTTTAGTAACTGATATTTCGGAGAAATTATTTTCTTTTAGAATATTTTTAACATCTTCCGATTGCCCTTGCCCGGTTTCGAAAAATATTTTTCCATTATTCTTTAACACTTTTTTTGCTTTAAATGAAATTACCTTATAGTAATTCAATCCATCTGAAAAATCAGTAAGAGCATTTTTGGGTTCATAAGCTTTAAGTTCATCTTTAAGATTTGGAAATTCTTCTTCCGAAATATAGGGTGGATTAGACACAACAATATCAAACTCCTCATTCAGGTTATCAGTTAGTATGTTATGTTTAATAAGAGTAATCCTTTCAGTAACTTGGTTCATTTCTGTATTTAGCTTCGCAGTTTCCAGTGCTTGTTCACTAACATCAGTTGCTGTTATAATTGCATTTGGTAAATGCTTGGCGATACTTACGGAAATATTTCCGCTTCCAACTCCAATGTCCAGGATTTTCAAATCTACTTCTTTATTATTAATAGAATTGATAATTGTTTCAACAAGTATTTCAGTTTCCTGTCGTGGTATAAGAACAGATGGATTAACATTAAATTTCAATCCATAGAATTCTACTTTACCGACAATATACTGCAGTGGTTCTGATTTGCTCCTTCTTCTGACAAACTCCCTGTAAATCTTTACTTCCTCTTCACTCAAAGGTCTGTCATAAGAAAGGTAAAGATCGAGTCTTTTACAGTTTAAAGCATGGGCAAGTAAAAGTTCTGCATTTATTCTGGGAGATTCAATTTCCTTTTTCCCAAGATATTCTGTTGAAAGAGTAATAGCTTCGAGTACTGTCAGCATAAAATTTTTTGTGCTTTACAAGAAATTTAATTTTAGCGAATTCAATATCAAAAAATTAAAAATTACTTCAAATTAGTTGTATAATATAGTATCTTGACACCCAATCAAAATCAACTTTTTCAAAATAAATAGGAATACAAATGGCTATTAGACAAAACAAAGTTGTTACTATGAATTACACTTTAAAAGATAGTGAAGGGAATATAATTCAGACAACTGGTAATGGAGAACCATTTCAGTTTTTAAGCGGGAATCAGCAAATTCTTCCTAAGCTTGAGATTGAAATTGAAAATATGATTATTGGATCAAAGAAGAATGTGAAAATAATTGCAAACGAAGCTTATGGTGAATACAGTGAGCAGGCAGTTCAGCAGGCAAATAAAAATAATTTTCCAAAAGATGTTGATCTGCAGGTTGGAATGGAATTCGTTGCAAACTCACCTGAAGGGCACCAGATGCCATTTGTTATTACAAACATTAAAGATGAAGAAGTCACGATTGATTTCAATCATCCGCTGGCAGGAAAAGATCTTGAATTTGATATTGAACTTATTGATATAAGAGACGCAACTATAGATGAAATGCAGCATGGGCATATTCACGGTCCTGATGGGCATCATCATTAAAGTTTATGTTATGCCAGTCTTTCTATCCATTGGTGAGATGCGGCATCTTTATTTATAAATTAAAGTCCACTAATTTCATTCTTTACTTTTAATATATTTTTAAAATTATAAATGATTTTAATTTTCAATCATCTAAGAAACAAATATATAAGTGCACCAAAGTTTATTTGAAGTGCTGTAAAAGTAATTCCACTAATCAGATCATACTTTTCAGTCTGGTTAAGAAGTTCTTTATCACCCGTTAATTCATATGCTTCAAATTTTTCATCGGCTTTAAGTTTGAAGTAGGCCGTTGTTCCACCAAGCACTACAATTCCTGCAAGAAGAATTTTGAAAAGGTCTTTCTCATAAAAACTTGTTTCTTCAATCTTACCAATGTAATTAAGAGTTACAGGATAATCTTTATTATAATCATCCAACGAAATGAATTTATTCTCATAACCGGTTTTTCTTAATTGAAGATTGCTGAAGTTGTTTGAAAGATAAAGGGGGGTATAGCCAATGAGTGAATCATTGCTATAAACTGCCGCATCCTGAGGTGCTGTGCGGAAATAGATCCTCTCATCAAAACTAAAAAAAAGTGTTTGATGATTGCATTGATTTAATTTTATAGATCTTGACAAGATATTTTCATCCCAAACATTATTACTTTGTTTTACGACAACATTATACAATCCGGCATCAAGTTCTTTCACAAT
>CAZECH010000031.1:0-14552 GCA_964510675.1 uncultured Ignavibacteriaceae bacterium | reverse complement strand
ATTTTACCTATTCAAACTCCCCAATGCCTTCTTAATCAACTCTTCAAGTGAAATATCTTTCGAAGAACTTAAAATATCTCTAACAACATTTTCCGCCATTTTATAATTATAACCTAAAGTTGTAAGTGCAGAAATCGCTTCTTGTTTTATGCTGTGAGAAATTGTCTGACCTTCGCTTTCTTTTATCTTATCAACTTTACTTCGGAGTTCCAGTACAACTCTTTCTGCGGTTTTTCTTCCAACTCCGGGTATTGCAATTAACCTTGAGATATTTCCTGCTTCAATTGCTTCCTTTAATTCTTCAACCTGGATACCTGAAAGAACGTTTAAACCAAGCTTGGGCCCTATTCCATTTACACTTATCAAAAGCTCAAACATCTCCTTTTCAGTTTCGCTATAAAAACCAAAAAGGGTAATTGAATCTTCCTTAACACTCGTATGGATATGAAGTGAAATTTCTTTCTTATCGGAAATGTTTTCAAAGGTGTTAATTGATATGTTGACTGAGTAACCAACACCATTTACATCAAGCAGAGTTTTGGTGGGCTTAATTGAAATTATTTTACCTGTTAGATAACCGATCATATAAATCTTTAATCTGTTAAATTTTTCAATTAAGAGTTAATGACTCTATCGGGGAACCGTTCAACAAAAGATTTCCAATCCTTGCCTCGATTTTTATGATTGCCCATTCTGAATGCATGACATAATGCTACAGCTAATGCATCCGATTCATCGTACTTCATCTTTTTGTCTTTTAAAGAGAGAAGAGTTTTAATCATATAAGAAACCTGCTCTTTGGAAGCCGCACCTTTTCCTACTACAGATTTTTTTATTTCTCTCGGTGAATATTCACTCATTGGGATATTACAATGTGCCGCAGCAAGTATAGCTGCACCTCTTGCGTATCCAATCTTCATCGCCGACTGAACATTCTTGTCGTAAAAAGCTGTTTCAATTGCAAATTCATCTGGTTTATAGAGATGCATTAGTTTAACAAGGTCATCATAAATGATAACAAGTTTTTGTGAAAGGGAATTTTTAGAGTGGAGTTTTATCAAACCGTTTTTAATAAGAGAAAAGCTGCTTCCACTTTGTTTGATAATTCCGAACCCGGTTAAATTTGTGCCCGGGTCCACTCCTAAAATTATCATTACTTAAACTGATTTATTGATTGATTCTTCGTCAAAGTCAGCATTTGAATAAACATTCTGTACATCATCTAAATCTTCAAGTGCTTCTATTAATTTCATTACTTTTTCTGCATCTTCACCCGAAACGGCAACAAGGTTTTTAGCAATCCACTGAAGAGAAGCATTCTCTAAATTAATATTTTTTTCTTTAAGTACCCTTCTTACAGATTCAAAAGATTCTATTGATGTCTGGATTTCAAAATAATCGTCTTCAGTCTGAAGATCATCTGCACCAGCATCAAGAATTATTTCCATAATTTCATCTTCGGATTTACCCTGCTTAGATAAAGTTATAATTCCTTTCCTATGAAACATCCAGGCAACAGAACCACTTTCACCAAGCGATCCCCCACCTTTACTAAAAACATGTCTTACTTCAGCAACGGTCCTGTTTTTATTATCTGTAGCAACCTCGGCCATAACAGCAATTCCTGCAGGTGCGTAACCCTCATAAGTAAATTCATGAAATACAACTCCTTCTAATTCACCTGTAGCTTTTTTTACAGCGCGCTCAATATTGTCCTGGGGCATGTTTGCAGACTTTGCGTTATCTATTGCAAGTCGTAACCTGGGATTTCCGATTGGATCGCCTCCACCTTCGCGTGCAGCAATTGTAATTTCTTTGATAAGTTTGGTAAACATTTTACCGCGCTTAGCATCAATTACCGCTTTTTTTCTTTTTGTTGTTGCCCACTTTGAATGACCTGACATAGTTAAACAAGCTCCTCAGTTTTTTCTTTTATTTTTATGTCTTTGAATTTTAATTGGGGGAAAACCCGTCCATCTCTTTGTGTTTTATCAATTGAAAAAACAATATCCAGTGAAGAATTATTTTTTAAAATATCTTCATACATGTTTCCCATATTGAAGCCAATGCAATCAAAAACTTTATCGGAATTATCCTGCTTAAGAGATATAATAAGATGATTTAACCCTACAATTCTTGGAGTTCCTGAGATCTTAACATTTTCACTCAAAAATACAGGTCTCATATTACCAGGACCAAAAGGGGAGAACTGATCGAGTATCCTGAGAAACTTAGGAGTAATTTCCGAGAATTTTAACTTAGCATCAATCCTGATTTCAGGCAGTAAATCTTCCTGTACTAAAGATTCTTTTACAATACTATAAAAACGGTTTCTGAACTCTTCAAGTTTGTCAACTTCAACAGCAAGGCCTGCAGCAGCCTGGTGGCCTCCGAAGTGAATGAGTAAATCTTCACATTTCTTTAAAGCATCATAAATGTTGAAGTTGGATATACTACGAGCTGATCCTTTAGCAACACCATCAACAGTTGTAAGCATTATAGTTGGCCTGTAATATTTTTCCACAAGTCGCGAAGCAACAATACCAATTACACCTGGATGCCAATCCTGCTGATGAAGAATTATTGCAAGTTCATTCTGAAGATCGAGTGAGCTTTCAACTAAGGTAAGAGCATTATCAAAAGTATCAACATCAAGCTTACGCCTTTCATAGTTTTCTGTTTCAAGCACCTGCGCAAGTTGCAATGCTTCTTCTTTATTTTTTGTAATCAGCAGCGCGACTGCACGGTGGGCATCGCCCAAACGGCCTACAGCATTAATCCTTGGTGCAATTGTAAAAACAACCTGGCCTGAAGTTAAAGAACCAGTATGAATTCCGGCATTATCAATCAAAGCCTCAATACCCGGCCTTGGGCTGGTGTTAATTAAATTTAATCCTTCTTTAACAAGAGTTCTGTTTTCATCTATGAGAGGAACAATATCGGCAGCACCAGCAAGAGCAACAAGATCCAGATATTTTAAAGGTAAAATTCTTTTTCCAATTCTATCAGCAACTCCCTGTGCGAGCTTAAAAGCAATGCCTGCACCCGAAAGAAATTTAAAAGGATAATGACATTCAGGTTTTAATGGATCAAGAACTGCTATTGCATTCGGCAATACATCTTTTGGCTGGTGATGATCACAAATTATTACATCAATATCGAGTTGATTTGCATAATCAGTTTCTTCGATAGCTGTTATGCCGCAATCAACGGAAATGAGTAGAGTTGCTTCCATACTTTTTACATGATCTACACCAGCAGTTGATAAACCGTATCCTTCTGTTAACCTTTTTGGAATATAAAAATCAACATTAGCATCAAGTTCTTTTAAGAAAAGATAAAGAAGTGCAGTTGCACAAGTCCCATCAACATCATAATCACCAAAGATGCAGATCTTTTCATTTTCTGTAAGAGCTTTAATTAAACGTGTAGTTGCACTATCCATTCCATCCATAAGAAATGGATTATGAAGCGAATCTATTGATGGACGGAAAAAAGCTTTAGCCTGTGAGTAATTTTTTATGTCCCTGAGTATTAAAAGATGGGCTAAAATTTCAGAAATATTAAGTGTATCTGCTAACGATTTTACAGCATACTCGTCCTGTATCTCATGTAATTTCCAGCGGCATTTCAACATAATCTTTATAAAAGAACAAAAGTACAACTCAATTCTATAAGCCGAATTCTGTATCCCGATTAAACCTGCCAGACGGCAGTCAGGGATGGCAATTATTTATCTTATCCTGTTATTACTAACAGGCTTTAGCGGTCTACCCGGAAACTCAATTCCGCTTATTGCAGAACATCAAAGCAGAACATCTTTGTCTCTCTTTACAAGAGAAAGTTTCCTTATTTGACCTTGCTTCGGGTGGGGTTTACCTTGCCAATAATGTTACCATTACTGCGGTAGGCTTTTACCCTGCCTTTTCACCCTTACTCCGAAAAAAATCGGGGCGGTATTTTTTCTGTGGCACTTTCCGTCATATAAGGATTATTCCTCAAATGCCCGGGAATTACCCGGCACCCTGTTCTGTGAAGTTCGGACTTTCCTTCCCCGATTTAGTCGGAGACAATTACCCGAATTGAACTGTACTTTTATTCTAAAATCCTTTTTTATTTGTTAAATAATTAACAGATAGTTTCTTCGTGCAGCAAATATAATAAATTGGGTTGATTAAAGCAGTATATAATTATTAAAGGTAACCCAAGGAAGTCAAAATTCTAATTTTAGATTTAGATTTAAATCAAATTTCCGATTGCTCAGCGACTTCGGGAGAAACAAGGATTCTTCCGCAATATTCACAAAAGAAAAGCTTGTTATTTCTTCTTATTTCAAGCTGCTTCTGAGATGGAACAATATTATGACATCCCGAACAAGCTGATCTTTTAATTGTAACCACAGCTTTCCCTTTTTTTGCTTTTCTAATCCGGATATACGCTGAATAATCAGGTTTTTTTATCAGGTCGGCAATTTCTTTCCTTTTGGTTTTTAATTTTGATTCTTCCTTTTCATTGGTCTTTATTATTTCCTTCAGATCAGCCTGTTTCTCTTTTAGTTCTTCGTTCAAAGTATACAGTTGAGGCTTAACTTCCTCAATTTCATCGGTAAGTTTTTTACTTAAATCTGCCAGGGAATCATTTTCCATTTCAAGTTTTTTAATATGTTCCTCAGAATGATCTATCTCTTTTGTAAGTGCATCATATTCTTTGTTATTCCTTACCTGGTAAAGCTGGGCTTTAAATTTCTTCTGGTTTGATAAGAGTTTTTCCATTTCTTCCTCATTCTCTTTTCTCTTATCAAGCGATTCCTTTTTCTGTTTTTCTTTCTCAGTTACACTTGTTCTAATTTCATTTATCTTACTTTCAAGAGACTCAACGGCATTGGGAAGGTCACCGCGAAGTTCTTCAAGTTCATCCAGCTGATCATCAATCAACTGTAATTCATAAAGAATTTTAAGTCTGTTTATCAATTTAATTTTGCTCCTGAATTGTTGTAAAAAATTACTGGATTTGTACTGCTATTATATTTATAAACTTTAATTTTTTTTCCAATGGTTACATCAGAAAGTCGTTTATTCAGTTCTTTAAGAACTAAAATCTCTGTCTCATAATGCCCTGCATCTATAAGACAAAGTCTTTCTTCATTATCTAAAAATGTATGGTACTTTATATCAGCAGTAATAAATGAATCAGCACCAACTTTAATTGCATCAGGAATAAGTTCAGAACCGGAACCTCCGCATACTGCAACTGTTTTTATTTTTTTCCTATTTCCTTTTGTATGCCTGAAGTTTTTAATCTTCAAACACTTTGCAACATGGACTAAGAATTCATCCATTTCCATTGGTTTATCAATTTCACCAACTGCACCCATTCCATAATTAATATTTTCATTGTTTAGAGGATAAACATCATAAGCAATCTCCTCATAAGGATGAACTTTTTTTACTTCAGATATTATTTTTCCAAGTTTCCATGAATCAATTATTACTTCTAATTTAACTTCATTAACTATTTCAAAACTTAACTTTTTACCTAATGAGGGAGATGCTTTTTCTGATCCTTTAAATGTTCCTTCACCAGATGTTCTGAAACTGCAATTTGAATATTCGCCAATTATACCACCCCCATCTTTAAAAATTGTATTTGCAACTATTTCTAAATGACTATCCGGTACAAAGATTATCAGTTTATATTGTGTTGATTTAAGATTAGTCAGGAAGCGGATGTTTTTAAGTTTTAAAGTTTTGGCCAATTCGAAACTCACACCATCTTTTGTAAAATCAAGATTGGTATGTGCGGAATAGAGTGTTACATCATGCTTTATTATTTTTTCAAGGATAAGAGATATAGGGTCTTTATCAATATCAATTTTTCTTATGGGATTAAAAAGCAGAGGGTGATGATTTATTATAAAATTACAATTTTTAGTAAGTGCTTCATTAAGAACTTTCATATTCACATCTAAAGAAATAAATATGTTCTTAACTTTTCTTTCTGCTGAACCAACCTGCAATCCCACGTTATCCTTACTCCAGGCTATTTCTTTTGGTGCCCAACTTTCTATGTATTTAATTATTTCTCCGCAAGTCATATAAAAAAAAATGCACTTCTAAGTTTGAAGTGCATTTTTGCTGTTTTTAATTTCTAAATTTGTTTGAAATTCGATAAGGTATTCTTTTAAGAAATTTTAATTTCACTCTATTTTCAGCTATCATTTTAAGAAAGTAAATTTAGATTATTCTCCTCTAATATTCAATAAAATATTAGCTATATTCAAATTCATTTATTTAATTAACAGAAATCGGTTTTTCTGCCCATTTTCCGTCTTCCTTTATTAGCTGGATTAGAGCATCAACTGCATTTTCAGCAGTAATATTTCTTTTAACAATATCTTTTTCTCTATAAAGAGTAATCTTACCCACTCCGGAACCTACATAACCATAATCTGCATCTGCCATTTCTCCGGGACCATTAACAATACATCCCATAATGGCAATCTTTACACCTTTAAGATGTTCTGTTTTTTTGCGAATCATTTCAGTCGTCTCCTGAAGATCGAAAAGTGTTCTACCGCACGATGGACAGGCAATATACTCGGTTTTTGATATTCTAACTCGCGCAGCCTGGAGAATTCCAAAGAGAGTTCTGTTAATAATTTTTTCTTTGCTTTCTTCTTTAAGAAGTTTTTTTACATATTGATTTCCGCTGGAGTCAGAAATAAACTCATTTTCAACTTCAGCCCATACTCCATCTCCATAACCATCAATTAAAAGAGAACCGAGATCTGTTGATGAGAACAGCCTGAATTGATCCAGACTTAAGTTTATATAAGATCGCTTTATTATAACAGGATGTTGAACATGGTTGCTTATTAATTCAAAAAATGCTCTCCTTTGTTCAGACATCCCATGTTCATTTTCTGTAGTGAGAATAAGAACAAGATTGTTATCGTTTTTTATTTTATTAATAAACACTTCTGAAACTGAATTCAAATCAAAAGAGACGAACTTAAGAATATTTATATCATTTCCGGAGTTTAAATATTCTTCAGAAGAATAAAGTGGATAACCAATATTTTTATTTTCAAGGGTTAACCAAAATTTAAAATCAAAAATTGCCCGCAGGCCATTTGGAATATCAAAAGGCAATTTTTTATTGCCGAGATATAATAAATCAGGAGCCATATCATTCATATTCCATTTATCGGTTTCAGCATTATAGAAATATCCAATATCTGAAAGATCTTTATAATTTTTAATTTCTCTTTTACGGTAATCTGCAATTACACGAGCAACAATTCCGCTCCCTATACCCCAAACTTCAAAAGAATGTCTTTTCTCATATTCAAAAGGATTGAATGGCGGATCCTCAATTGATCTTATCGGATTATGATTTCCGCGGACTTTATACCTGTCTGCAAGTATTATTGCAACAGGTGCTTCAAACTCAGGATCTTCTGTGAGAGAAACTCTGATTGTATCTCCCAAGCCATCTTCAAGCAGAGCTCCGATTCCTAAAGCAGATTTTATTCTTCCATCTTCACCGCCTCCGGCTTCTGTTACGCCAAGGTGAAGCGGATAATTCATCCCTTCTTCTTTCATTTTGTGAACCAAAAGTCTGTAAGCGTGCACCATTACTTGTGGGTTGCTTGCTTTCATTGAAAGAACAATATCATAATAGTCTAGTGCCTCACAAATTCTTACAAACTCCAACGCAGATTCAACCATTCCAAGAGGAGTATCTCCATAGCGGCTCATAATTCTATCTGATAAAGAACCATGGTTAGTTCCGATTCTCATTGCTGTGCCATACTCTTTACAAATCTTTACAAGAGGAGAAAATTTGTTTCTTATTCTATCAAGTTCTGCATCATATTTATCATCAGTGTATTCAATAATTTCAAACTTTTTCCTATCGGCGTAGTTCCCTGGATTTACCCGAACCTTCTCAACAATTCTTGCAGCAATCTCCGCAGCATTTGGAGTAAAATGTATATCGGCAATTAAAGGAACACTATAACCACGCGTTCTTAATTCTTTTTTAATGTTCTCCAAGTTTTGTGCTTCAAGTTTGCTTGGTGCAGTTATTCTGACATAGTCGCACCCCGATTCAACCATTCTTATTGTCTGCTCAACTGTTGCTTTAGTATCCATTGTATCTGTAATTGTCATTGATTGGATACGAATAGGATTATCTCCACCGAGAGGAACATTTCCAACCTGAACTTCTCTTGTTTTATATCGGGAATATTTAGTTAAGCTGTTGCAGTATTCTTTGAACTTTGAAATAGTTTCAATCATAAATTAAAATAAGTTTTAAAAACAAATTTCTGTATAACTCCATAGTAAAGTCTGATTTTATTCGCTTGTGAAAGGAAATATACTAAATGCGGGTGTGTGTTTAAAATTTTATTTCTCAATAATCAGGCATCAGTTCAATATAAGCAGGATGTAATCTGAAGAGAGAATCCTGCAACTCTGAACCTTCAAGCTTTTTTTTCGAATATTCATAGCCAAGCTCGTTGTATTGATTTTCAAGCCAGTAAGTAAGTGGTTTAGGTTTAAGGAATTCTATTTGTTTTATCCTGTACTCAATCATTGCCCCTTTGCACATTTCACATGGCTCATAAGTAGTTATAATTTTTATTGAATCCCGGCTTAGATAGTTAAATTTTTCCAGGCCTATATTTTTTATTGCATCAGATATAGCATTAATAATTGCATGTCCGCCTGCCTCAGAATCTCTTATAACTGTATTATGTCCTCTCCCAATGATTTCAAAGTTGTAAATAAGAATTGCTGAAATGGGCACATCCTGACTTTTAAGAGCAGTTTGTCCGATTGCATCGAGTTCTCGTTTGTATTGGTCAATCAGTTTCTTTTTTGAGCCAATCTGGTAAAACTGTGTTCTAAGTGTAAAAACAGCAATGACTAAAAAAAATATTATAGAAACAAATATGAAAAACTTCTTTAATTTCAATTTTATATTATTCTTTTTTGATTTATAAACTCACTATAACTTCTATTATTAGCAATTGTATTTACTTCTAACAGAATTTTGTTAAATTTCTTTCTTGATATAGAGCAAAAACTATGCGAATAAATGAAAGTAAAATAGAGGAAATTCGCTCATCTTCGAGTATTGTAGACGTAATTTCGGGATATGTACAGCTTAGAAAGAGAGGAAGAAATTACCTCGGGCTCTGTCCTTTCCACACTGAAAAAACCCCATCCTTCACAGTTAGTGAAGATAAACAGATTTATCATTGCTTCGGGTGTCATGCAGGCGGGAATGTTTTTAAATTCCTTATGGATTATGAAAAGATCTCTTTTATTGAAGCTGTTCAGGAGTTAGCAAACCGGCTTGGGATTGAGATTGAATACGAGTCCGCTCCAGGAGATGAAAGGCAAAATGAGCTTGAGCTTCTATATGATATTAATACAGAAGCAGCAAAATACTTCTATAACAATCTCCATAACTCGGATGAAGGGGAGATTGCAAGAAAATATTTGCAGGAGAGAAAAATAAAACCTCAAACGATGAAAACATTTGGGCTTGGTTATTCATTAAGAAGTTGGGAAAATTTTCTGAACTTTGCTAAAGAGAAAAAACTTGATCTTGAAAGAGTAACGGAACTTGGACTTATTGGGCGGAATGACGATGGAAGGTCTTATGATAAATTTTCAGGAAGACTGATCTTCCCTATCTTTTCCCCAAATGGACATGTTATTGCTTTTGCCGGAAGAGTGCTTGATGAAAGAGAAAAAGCAGCGAAATATTTAAACTCACCGGAATCTCAAATCTATTATAAAGGAAGAATTTTATACGGGCTCTCATTTGCCAAAGATGAAATCAGAAAGCTCGATAAGGCTATACTTGTAGAAGGATATATGGATTTGATCTCACTCTTCCAGGCAGGAGTAAAAAATGTTGTCGCAGTTTCAGGTACAGCATTAACTGAAGACCAGGTTCAGCTTCTTTCACGTTATTCAAAAAATGTTGTTCTTTTATTTGATGCCGATACTGCAGGAATCAAAGCATCAATGAGAAGTATTGAACTTTTGTTGAAGCGAGATGTTGAAGTAAAAATAGCTACACTTCCAAGCGGAGAAGATCCCGATTCATTCATTAATAATTATGGGAAAGAAAAGTTTGATGAAACAGTTTCTTATGCCCAGAATTTTCTTGAATATCAATCCGGGTATTATGAGAAACAGGGTTTGTTTACAGATTCCTCAAAGATGGCGGAAGCAATAAGAGATCTTGTTAAATCCGCGGCTCTTATAAATGATGAACTGAAAAGGAACTTGTTGATTAAAACAATTGCCAAAAAATTTAATCTTAGGGAAATATTAATAGAAAATGAACTTGAGAAAGTCCTTAAGAAAGAAAAAATATCTTCAAAGATTACAAAATCTGTAAGCGGTAAAAATGCAGCTAAAGAAAATCTTAATTTCTCTTCTGATATAAAAATTACAGATTCTGAATTTAGCACTGAGAAAGAAATAATTAAGCTTTTATTTGAAGGTGATAAGGATGTGATTGAACTAATTATACAACATATAGACCAATATGATTTTAATGTTCCTTTTAACAAAGAACTTTTTTTACTTGTTACTGAAGCAGTTGAAGAAGGAGAACCTGTAGTTGCCGGTGCTTTGCTTAATAAGCTGGGTGATGAAAAATCCGGAGCTTATTTAAGAGAGTTAACTTTTGAAAAGCATGGCATTAGCAGAATATGGGATGATATTTATCCCGGTGCAAATGTAAAACAAGTCCTGATGAAATATGCAAAAGATACGCTAAAGAAATTTAAACTTCAGAAGATAAGCAGGGAAATAAATATGAACCACAAAAAACTTGAAGAAGCTGAAGAAGAAAATGTGAAAATAGAAATAATGAAAAGGAATCGCGAGCTTGAAAAAGAAAAGAACTTGATTGTAAAAGAATTAAACAGCGAAGAAGTTGTATAAATAAAATTTCATCCCAAAGTATAATTTCAATTAAATTCCCATTTACTAAAAGTTTGGATAAAGCAAACATAATATTAAAAGATATTTTCGGTTATGATTCATTCAGACCACTTCAGAGTGAAATTATCCAGAACATCTTAAATAAAAAAGATACTCTTGTTATAATGCCAACCGGAGGAGGAAAATCTATCTGCTATCAGATTCCAGCGCTGATTTTTGAAGGATTAACAGTTGTTATTTCTCCGCTCATCTCTTTAATGAAAGACCAGGTTGAACAATTAAAACAGCTTGGTGTTCAAACTGCATTGTTAAACAGTTCTTTACCTCCTGAAGTCTACAGAAATAATTTTGCAAGTGTTAAAAACAAACAGGCAAAGTTACTTTATATTGCCCCGGAATCTTTAGTGAAAGAAGAAATATCAAATCTTTTAAAAAACACCAGCCTTGATTGTATTACAGTTGATGAGGCTCATTGTATTTCCGAATGGGGACATGATTTTAGAAAGGAATACAGGCAATTGGGAAATATAAGAAAAAATTTCCCCTCTGCTGTTTGTGTTGGTTTAACTGCTACTGCGACTCCAAGGGTTCAGAGTGATATAATTAAAAATTTAAATATGACCAGTTCTAAAAAATTTGTTGCAAGCTTCAACAGGGAAAATCTTTTTCTGCAGGTAATACCTAAAAGAGATTCTTTCCGGCAAACGATAAATTTCTTAAATGATCATAAAGATCAACCGGGAATTATATATTGCTTTTCCCGGAAGCAGGTTGATAACCTGAATGAAGATTTATCCGAATTAGGTTTTTCAACCAGTCCATATCATGCAGGATTATCAGATGAAGAAAGAAATAAAAACCAGGATCTTTTTATTAAAGACAAAGTTCAGATTATAATTGCCACAATTGCATTTGGAATGGGAATTAATAAATCAAATGTAAGATTTGTACTTCATTATGATCTTCCCAAAAACATTGAATCATACTACCAGGAAATCGGCAGATCGGGACGGGATGGTTTAAGAGCAGATTGTCTCCTTCTTTTCAGCTATGGAGATATAGCAAAAATAAATTACTTCATAGATCAGAAAGAAGATGATGTTGAACGGCTTGCTGCCAAAGTTCACCTTGATGCAATGGTTAAATATGCTGAAGCCGAAATCTGCAGGAGGAATCCTCTTATAAATTATTTTGGTGAGATCTATAAGAAAGATAACTGCAATATGTGCGATAATTGTTTGGCAGTAGAAAAGGAAATGAGTGATATTACAATTCCAGCACAAAAATTTTTATCAGCAGTTAAAAGAACTGGGGAGATTTTTGGTGCAAATTATATTATTGATGTTTTAACGGGAACAGTTTCGGATAGAATTTTAAGCAATGGACATCATGGTTTATCCGTTTTTGGTATTGGAAAAGAATTTAATAAGAAACAATGGCAGATGTTGACTCAGCAGTTTGTTCAAAAGGAATTTCTGATAAGAGATATTGAATTCGGCAGTTTAAAACTTTCTGAAAAAGCAAATAGTGTTTTATTTAAAAATGAAAAAGTTCTTGGTAAATTCAGGGAACCGGGATCACCCTCTCAAAAGATAAAACAATCCGGTTTAGATTTATCTTATGATCATGAATTGTTTGAATTATTGCGGAGAGAGCGTAAAGATCTTGCCGAAGAAAATAATGTTCCTCCTTATGTGATTTTTTCAGACAGGTCATTGACTGAAATGGCAATCAGTTATCCTCAGAATGATGAGAGCTTTTTAAGGATAAGTGGTGTAGGCATAAAAAAATTGGAAAGTTATGGTGATATTTTTTTATCAATCATTAAGAGTTATTGCTTAAGAAAAAATATTCACAACTCAGATTACAGAAAGAAAAAACCCGGTAAGCAAAACCCGGATACACTTAAATACAAGATTGTTGCCCAGTCTTATAATAATGGAAGCCCGATTGCTAAGTTAGCAAATGAATATAAAGTAAAACCACAAACAATTATTAGTCATATAGCCCGTTATGCAAATGAGGGAAACAAGATCAGACTGGATGGCTTGCTGGAAAAACTCTCGGTCAAATCAGATAAGCATCAAAAAATATTTGATGAATTTGATAAGGATGGTATATCAACTTTAAAGAATATTTATGAAAAATTTAATGGAGAAATTTCTTATGAAGATTTGCATATTCTCAGGATAGTTTATTTACAAGGGGGCTTTCCCAAATAATTTTATAATCGTACTCCTAATCCTGAATCAATTAAGAGCACGATTATAATACTCTAATTAATTATTTCGGCTCAGGAATATTGTGTTTTATCTTAGCCCACATCTCATCAAATTTAAATCCTTTGAAAGTTGGACTTTCTTCATTATGGCATTTTACGCAAAGATCTTCTGATTTTTCATAGACAATTAAGCCGTTTTCAATTGAAAGCTTTTTGTCTTTCATTATTTTCATAGTTTTATATTCCGATCCTGGTCCATGACAGGTTTCACATTGAACCCCATCCTCTTTAGTAAATTTTGCATCAAGCAACGAAGCGTCAACATTATAGCCGGATGCATGGCATTTTAAACAAGCTTCGGTTTCAACAGCTTTAGTTGTAAAGCCTTTTTCTTTGGCAATATTATTTGCTTCATCAGTCAACAATGTTTTGTAAGCTTTTGCATGTTCACTCTTTTCCCAAATGCCCAATTGTTCCCCTTGCTTTTCAGTTTTATGGCACATACCGCATGCTTTCGTTCCAATAAAACCGGGAGTTGCAGCAGGCTGTTCAGGTTTTGATGAAAAACCCAGTTGAAGAAAAACAGCAAATGAAAATGTGAATAAGAGAATTGATTTTATCATAATTACCCCTTTCCTAATATTGAAAAATGTGAATTTAAAATTAAATACATATATTTGATTAACATACTAAGTTTAAACTACATGTAAAATTCATTTAAATAAAGTGTTTTTTGTTTTTTATCACAAATAAAATTACGAAAAATAAGCAGGAATAATTGTTTACATATTTCAATATAAAGCTGCCTTTCTGTAATTTCCGACGCATCAATCTTAACAATTAATTTTTATTAATATGAACTATAGGATGGCAAAAACCGGGAAACTAATGATTGATATATTACCGGATAAATGCGATTTCTGCGGATGTTGTGTAGGCATTTGTCCTGAAGATGCAATTGAATTAAAGGAAGCGGAGATATTTATAATTGATCCCCGATGTACAAATTGTGCTAAATGTGTATGGAGCTGCCCGATTGAGGTAATTAAATTTAACCGTGAAGGAGTTATTGTTTGAATTGGCAGTGGACAGTCTTCAATCAGCAGTCACTAATTGTTATAAATTACCAACCACAAACTGAAGACAGCTTCCTTGTTACTAAAAAATGATTATAGAAAGCTAATGATAATAAAACAATAGAGTGAAAAAAGAATACGAAATAATAGTAGTCGGTGCAGGACCTGCGGGAAGTATTGCAGCAAGATATGCTGCTGAGCAGGGAGTTTCTGTTATGATGTTAGAGAAAGACAGAGATGTTGGTTATCCTGTTCGTTGCGGCGAAGCAATAAGTAAAG
>CAZECH010000030.1:0-14677 GCA_964510675.1 uncultured Ignavibacteriaceae bacterium | reverse complement strand
TATAAACTACCAGATAACTGGAATAAAGTTGCAGAGATGCATCTTGGCAAAATAAAAATGGCGCCAGCCGAAAGTGTTGTTGCATTCTACATTCTTGATAATGAAATAAAAAAAGAAGTGACTTCACAGCTTAAAAAATTCAAAGAGACATTGCCTTACGGTGTAAAATTAATAATTTGGGAATGATTTTTATCTTTACTAAAGATATAATTTTAATTTATAAAGGTTCAAAATGAAATTATCTTTTCCGCTTATTTTTTTGTTTGTAATATTTTCCATTAACCTGGGTGCTACTCAATTAATTGATCGTCCAACAGATGGACGACAGTATGAAACTCTCACTTTGGGTTTTGCAGAGAGTCTAAATTTTCAAAATCCTTTTGATCTTGAAACAAACAAAGTTGAACTTCATATTCAGCAGCCGGATTTTTCAAGATTGGTTCTCTCCTTTTTCTATGATGGATTGAACGAAAATAATATTGAAAGATGGGAAGCCCGTTTTTCACCAAAACAAGCCGGCACTTATTTCTTCAGTTTTGTAATTAATGGAATTATCCAGGAACAATTTGAATTACCTGTTGAATCAAATGATGAAGAACAACGAGGAGGATTAATACTCTCTGATAAATTTGGTGTTTTCAAATATGAAAGCGGTGAGCCATTCCGCGGAATAGGAATAAATGTTTGTTGGACAGAAGATTATGAACATTACTTTAAGAAAATGCAAGCGTCAGGAATGAATATGACTCGGATCTGGATTTGTCCCTGGCATCTTTCTTTTGAATGGCAGCAAACAGGATTAGGAAAGTATGACCTGAATTCTGCAAACCGGCTTGATAATATTCTTCAGCTTGCTGAAAAATATGGTATATACATTCTTCTTTGTATTGATTATCATGGAATAGCTCAGAAGGGACAGGGATATTTCAGAGAAAATAAATGGTTGGAAAATCCTTATAATAAAATTAATGGCGGTCCTTGTGTTAATGCCGAAGATATTTTTACAAGCAACAAGGCAAAAATCTTTTTTAAGAAGAAATATAAATATTTGGTTTCGCGTTACGGTCATAGTCCTTACATTGCAAGCTGGGAGTTCATAAATGAAGCAGATCTTATGGCAGGCAAATCTACTCAAGTAAACAGGTGGCATATAGAAATGGCAGAGTATGTTCAGTCAATTGATGTACATGACCGTCTTGTCTCAACAAGTTCAACTCGCTCACACGTTGAAAAACTTGTTGATGCATTCAAATCTCCTGTGATGGATTTTGTAATGTTCCATATTTATAACAATCTTAATTTCGCACCTTACATTGTTGATCTTCATGAAAACACACTTGATTATTATAGAAAACCCGTTGCGCTTGGAGAGTTTGGCATTGATTACCGAAGTGCTGAAAGAACTTATAAAGCTGATTCCCAGGCCATAGGTCTGCACAATGCTATATGGGCCGGCTGGTTTAGTGAAACACCTATAATCCCTATGAGCTGGTGGTGGGATAATTATATTGACCCATATAATTATTGGTATGAATTCGTAAATCTTTCCCGCTTTGCAGAAAAAATGGATTTAAATGTCAATCATCTTGAGTTTAAAACAATAATTCCAGGCTTCCTGGAATCGGATTCCACAAAGCAGGTGCAAAGTATGATTCGCTGCATTTATTTTGGAGATGATGCTGCAATATGGTTTAAGAATGATTTTTATCAGTGGTCTTTAATAAGCGAAGGATTACTCCCAACTGAAACCGGCTCTTTAATACAGAATATTCCTGAACTTGTACCTGGGAATTATACAATCAACTGGTATGACCCTCAGTCAGGTTTATTTTCAGAAAATGAAATAGAAGCTGAAGTAAAAGGAGATGGAATACTTACACTAACAATTCCTTCATTTGTAAAAGATCTCGCTTGTTTGGTGACTAGAGAGGATTAAAATCTTAATACTCTATTTAAATGTGAAATTAGAATTTGAAAAGTGTTTGTTACCTTCCTGCCGGTAAGGCAGGTTTGTAATTGGTACTTGAACTGTTTAGAGATAAAAATCAGAGGTTTATAAATGACAAAAATCCGCTGGGGTATTTTAAGTACAGCAAAGATTGGTACTCAAAAAGTTATTCCCGGAATGCAAAAAGGGAAGTATTCTAATATTAATGCAATCTCATCCAGAAATTTAGATAATGCAAAACTGGCTGCTCAAAGTTTAGGAATTCCAAAAGCTTATGGTTCTTATGAAGAATTGCTGGATGATAAAGAGATTGATGCAATCTATAATCCTCTTCCAAATCACCTTCATGTTGAATGGACTATCAAATCCTTAAAAGCAGGCAAACATGTTTTATGTGAAAAGCCAATTACAATGAACTATGAGGAAGCTGTTTATTTACAAAATGAAATCAAAAAATTTCCAGAGCTAAAAGTGATGGAAGCTTTTATGTACCGGCATCATCCACAGATACAAAAGGCAAAAGCACTTGTCGAAGATAACACAATTGGTGAGCTGAGAACTGTTCACACAATGTTCTCTTATTTTAATGATAATCCCGAAGATATCCGCAATAAACCAGATATTGGCGGTGGTGGACTTTTAGACATTGGCTGTTATTGTATTTCGATATCAAGATTTATTTTTAATAGCGAACCAAAACGGGTTTGTGCAGCAATTGAATATGATCCAAAATTAAAAACAGACCGCCTGGTCTCGGCAGTATTAGAGTTTAAAAAAGGTAATGCTGTTTTTACATGTTCAACTCAACTTACAAACCATCAGTATGCTAAAATATTTGGAACACAGGGAAGAATAGAAATTGAAAATCCATTTACACCTCAGCCTATTGATTCTGCGAAAATTATTCTGTATAAGGAATCGAGTAAAGAGGAAATTTCTTTTGAGCCGTGCGATCAATATACAATCCAGGGAGATTTATTTTCTGAGGCAATATTAAATAATATAGAGGTTCCTACTCCATTTGAAGATGCTGTAGCAAATATGAAAGTAATAGATGGGATTATTGAAAGTTCAAAGTCCGGGGCATGGATTGAACTATGATTAAAAAATATTTGTTTAAGTTCATCGAAATAAGAAAATATGATGAAGGAAATATTTAACCAATAATTTACTCGCTCCTTGCCTCTCATAAAATAAAAAACTAAAATTGCCTAACCTTAAATGAAAGAATAACATTATGGATAAAAATCCTTTAACCATTCTTTGTATCTCCAGCTACGAAAAAGGTCATGATTTTATGAAGGAATGTAAAGCACAAGGATGCAGGGTAATTCTGCTTACATCCAAAAGTCTTGAGAATGCAGCCTGGCCAAGGGAAAGTATAGATGAGATTTTTTTTATCCCCGATGTAAATAAAGCCTGGAATATGCGCGATGTTATTTATGGTGTAAGCTTTTTGGCAAGGAATGAACGGATTGACAGGATTGTGCCTCTCGATGATTTTGATGTTGAGCGGGCAGCGGCTTTAAGAGAACATTTAAGAATTCCGGGTATGGGAGATACTACAGCAAGATATTTCAGGGATAAACTTGCAATGAGAACACGTGCTTCTGAAACAGGAATCCCTGTTCCCGAATTTCTCCACATACTTAATTATAAAAAAATAAATGATTTTACTCTAGATGTTCCTTTCCCTTATATGGTTAAAGCAAGAATGCTTGCAGGAGCTTATGGAATTAAGAAGGTTCATAACGTACAAGAATTATGGGATAGGATAAATTATCTCGGAGATGAACAATCCTTTTACCTGATTGAAAGATTTATACCCGGCAATATCTATCATGTGGATTCAATCATTTATGAAAGAGAAATAAGATTTGCCTGCGCATCAAAATATGGTACCCCGCCATTTGAAGTTGCACATGATGGCAGAGTATTTACAAGTATGACTCTCGATAACAATTCAGATGAAGCAATAGAAGTGATTAAACTAAATACCAAGCTGCTTAAAGCACTTGGGTTGCTTCGGGGAGTTTCTCACTCGGAATTTATAAGAGATGAGAAGGGTAAATTTTATTTTCTCGAAACATCTGCAAGAGTTGGAGGAGCTAATCTTTCTGTTCTTGTTGAAGCAGCTACAGGAATTAATCTATGGCGGGAATGGGCAAAGATTGAAATCCTGAAAGGAGATGGCGAATATAAACCACCTCCTGTTAAAAATGATTTTGCAGCTATTCTTTCATCACTTGCAAAACAGGAACAACCGGATCTTTCTTCTTATAATGATCCTGAAGTTGTCTGGCGTTTGAATAAAGAATACCATGCAGGTTTGATAGTTAGTTCCTCAAAACAGGAAAGAGTAAAAGAGCTTGCTGAAAAATATACTCAGAAATTTTATGATGATTTTTTTACTACCGCAAAGATGGGTGAAAAACCAACCAATTAAATATGCTAAGTAAAAAACAACTTCGATTACTAGTTGCAAGAATAGACCGGATAGGTGACGTAGTTCTTTCAACTCCAATTCCGCGTGAAGTCAAGTCTGCAAAACCAGATAGTTATATTGCTGTTTTGGTAAGACAGGAAACAAAAGACATTTATTTAAATAATCCTTATGTGGATTCTGTTATTACGATTGATGATGATAAATGGGTTACAAAACCTTTCCGTAAAATGGTAAAAGAAATAAAGAAACATAAATTCACGCATGCTTTTATGTTGCTGCCGCAGGAAAGATTAAACTGGATTTTGTTCTGGAGCGGAATTCCTTTTAAACTTGGTGTAAGCCGCAAGCTTTACCAGTTTCTTTCTTTTACAAAATATGTAAGCAGGAATAATTATATCCCGCTTCGGCATGAAGCTGATTATTGCTTTGATCTGGTTAGGAGGATTGGAATCCAACCGAAAAGTATTAACCCGGAAATTTATCTGAGTAAAGAAGAAGAAATTAAAAAGGAAGAAATAAGAAAGAAATTAAAACACGAGGGAAAAATAATAATCGGGGTTAATTCAACCAGCGGCAAATCTGCCCCTAATATAACTTCAAAAGAATACAGGAAATTAATTGATCTGCTTTTAAATGATAAAAATTTCAAAGTTGTCATAACCGATCATATTCCGCCTGATGAATTAATGAATATAAACGATGTTACGTATATCAATATTGGGAAATCCTTCAGGGAAAAAATTATTAATTTCAGTGCACTTGATGTTCTGATTTCAGCAAGTACAGGACCAATGCATATTTGTGCCGCACTTAAGGTTAAGACCGTTTCATTATTCTGCCCGTTACCTGCTTGTTCGCCAAAATTATGGGGCCCGCTTGGTAATGAATCTGAAATAATTCTTCCTCAGGAAAATTATTGCTCTTTGGTTTGTTCCGGTGATCCGCATAATTGTGATTTCAGCGGTGAAGGAGGAATAAACAGCCAAATAATTATTGAAAGATTAAAATCATTTCTTAGTCGGGAAAATTAATCTGCAAGAAAATTTACTACATCCACGTTCACATAACTACTTTTTTTAGTTATCTCGGGAACTGGTATAAAAAATTTCCCTCTTGACAGGTAACCATGTAGTTACGTATATTGGTAGCCAGAAGGTTACCAATTATTAATAATTAAAATTACAATGGCTTACAGGATAGATGATGTCTTTTCCGCTCTGGCTGATTATAACCGCAGGCAAATTCTTACTATGCTTGCTGATGATAAAATGACGGTAAATGCTATCTCCGAAAAATTTAATATAAGCAGGCCGGCAATTTCCAAACATCTTAAAATTTTGTTGAATACAAATCTTGTTATTCAACTTCAGAAAGGGCGGGAAAGATATTACCAGTTAAATGTAGAACCTCTTAATGAAGTGCGGGAGTGGCTTGAGTTCTATGATAAATTCTGGGATAAAAAATTACAATCATTAAAAAACTTTGTGGAGAAATAAAACATGCATAAAATGAAATCAGTAAAAGCAGATCCGGTAATAAAAGAAGTGTTATTAAGCGCACCAGCTTCAAAAATCTGGGAAGCAATTACCAGCAGAGAACAAATGAAGGCATGGTATTTTGATCTTGCAGAATTCAAACCCGAAGTTGGTTTTGAGTTTCAGTTTGAAGGAGGAAAAGATGGTAAATGCTATTTGCACTTATGTAAAATAACCGAGGTTATTCCACTAAAAAAACTTTCTTACTCATGGAGATATGATGGTTATCCCGGTACCAGTCTTGTTACATTTGAGATTTTTGCTGAAGGAAATAAAACAAGATTGAAATTAACTCACGAAGGACTTGAAAGTTTTGGTACTGATAATCCAGATTTTGCAAAAGAAAATTTTGTTGAGGGATGGAATCAGATTGTTGGTGAAAGTCTTAAAAAATATGTCGAAAAAATATAATTCTAAAACTATCCAAAGGATGAGTAATGGGGACCAACTAATGGATAAGCTTCTTTCAGAACAGAATTAATCTATTAATGGTTCTGGTTCTAAAATTATTGGGATGTAAAGATTAATATTATCATTCTGATATAGTCATCGATTTTGCTGCTTCAACAAACGCATCTATCAAAGGATGATTTTGATTTTTTAGTGAAGATCTTTCAGGCTGGAATAATGTTGCAATGAAGAACGGATGATTTTTTAATTCAACAATACGCACTTCTTTATTCTCATCGTATCCTGAAATTCTTAACTCGCTTTTCTTAAGTAATTCCAAATAATTCTCGTTGAAGCCATAATTGCAATGGTAGGTTTCATTTGTTTTATCTGAATTAAAAATCCTTTTAACAGCAGAGCCTTCTTCAAGAAAAATATCTCCATCCTTTTCTACCATTGAACAGGATAAAACAGTAATCACATCCTTGGATGTTTCCGGGTTTGATTCGAGATGATCAGCATCTTTAATCCCGATTACATTTCTGAAATACTCAATTACAGTATGTTGAAACCCACCGCAGGTTCCAAGGAAAGGAATATAATTATTTCTTGCAAGTCCTATTGCTGATAGAGCACCTTCCATATCTTTATAAGGAGTAGCAGGAACTGCCCACAATCCACTATACGAGTTTAACTCAACAAAATATTTTTTAGTTATCAGATCTGTATCGAGCCAGAGGTATTGAACTTTGCAGTTTAATTTTTCAGAAGATAATTGAAGAGCTTTTGGAATTGCAATGTGCGCAGTTATTTCAGGATTGTAATCACCTATTAAACCAATTTTGATGTTTTTCATTAATTAAAATATATCTGAATGTCATTTCATACATATCTGTATTGAGGGGTAGTTTTGATGAATCTGAAATGATTATACATAAAAAATGAGATGCCGGATTTACTCAATGGTTGCCCAAGACAAAGTCCGGCATTATAAAGTTTTTAAATTGAGGAAATAAATTATCGTCCTCTTCCGCCGCCGCCGCGGTTAAATCCTCTTCCGCCACCGCCACCACCGGGTCTTCTTCCTCGGTTATCCCTGTCGGTTTTCGGACGAGCTTCGTTAACTACGATGTTTTTTCCTTTTAAATTCTGCATATTTAGTTCTTTGATGGCATTTTGTGCCTCTGACTGCCCGGGCATTTCTATAAATGCAAAGCCTTTAGACTGCTGCGAAAACATATCGCGAATAATTTTAACTTCTTTTACTTGTCCGTGTGTTGAAAAGAGGCCTGTCAGGTCTTCTTCTGTTACGTCCGGGGCAAGATTGCCAACATAGATGTTCATTAGTACTCCAAAAAATTTGATTAAAAATATTATGACCTGTGAATTAAAAATCAGAGGGACAAATAACGTTATCTGTATTTTTAAGCAGGTGATGTAAGATATATTAAATTAGATTCTTTTTCAAACTAATTTTTTTAGTTTATGATAAAAAAATATGATGGAAAGCTATTACCAGAGTAGAAAGTTAAATATTAAGCTTAATTCATCAATCTCAGGTACTTTTTAATGAAGCTGCGTATTTACCGCCTCCTGTAAAGAATAAAGCAAGTGCACCTAATAAAAAGAGAATTTCCAGTTCAATTACCCAACCGCCTGCTTCCTTCGACGCAAAAACCTTTTCTCTTAGTATAAGAAAAATTGCCATGAACATATTGATTGCTATAATTAGCCCGGCTATTCTTGTTCTGAAACCAACGAATAAAAAATATAGGTTCGATTATTTCTCCAATAAACACACTATAACCAACAAATGAAGGTATGCCGAATTCCCCAAGTAGTTTATCCGTCCAGCCAATGCCGTTGATAAGCCATAGAAAGGAAGTAGAACACCGACTTCTATCCTGTTTAGCAGGATTCCAAAGTCGTTTGATTTAAGGAAGTTTGTCATGATTATATCCAATTAAATTTTAAGATTTAAGCGAATCCTTCGCAATATTCTCTTTCTTTTCGGATGTATTACTTAGTAAAGTCCTATTCTTGTTTTTAGCAAATTTAAGTAAATGTTTTGATTTTAATCACCATTCATCAACGATAACCGGTTTTGTGTTTATGTGTACATTGCTTGTAAAGTATTTAGCATACCTTAATATTCATATAAACAAAAACGGAGTAAGAGATGAAAAGATTATTATTGGGTTTTGCATTTATTCTTTCAATAACATTAATAAGTTGTTCTGATAAAAAAGATAATGCAGAAACAAGTAAGGTGGGGAATAATACAGTTGTTCAAAACGGAGAAATGAGTAATAAAAGCAGTGCCAGCTTAAGAAGTGATGAGACCACATTTGAAAGAAAAATTCAGGAAGGGAAAATTATTCTTTTGTACAGTACAGATGAAACAGCTGCACTTAGATATGACAAGAACATAGCGACCACTATAACATTACCTGACGGGAAAGAGTACCAGGCTAAAAAAGATGATGATAATATTTTGTTGAATGTTCCTGGTAAAGGAGAAATGCAGATAATTAATCTGAATGATAAGTTTTATTTGTTTGATAATAGGAACCAGGCATATGAAGTAAAGTTTAATGATAATAGACTTTATGCCGAGGCGACCAGTCTGAAAAAAGAGTTGCTTAAAAACAAATAATTTCAGAAATAATCAGGAGGATGTTTTTAACATCCTCTTTTTTTAAACCGTTCTCGAATACTTTGCAGTATCTTCTTTCCTCTCGATAAAGCCATCAAAGCTCATTGCAATGTTTCGGATAAGAAGCCTTCCCATATCTTTTACTCTTATTCCTTTATCAGAAATTTCAATAAGGTTATCTTCTTCCATTTCTTTAAGATTCTTTAAACCCCAGGAGAAATAATCTCTGAAGTTAATATTAAACTTCTCTTCAACCTGTGCAAAGTTTAGTTCAAAGTCACACATAAGTTTCATAATAACAAAGCGGCGTATGTGGTCATCATCTGTAAGCCTGTAACCTTTTACAGTAGGAAGAGATTCATCATCAAGCAGCTTGTAATATTCTCTTTCTGTTTTGTAGTTCTGTGCATATACATTCTGTAACTGGCTTATACCAGTAATTCCCAAAGCATAAAGATCGGCATCTGCATTTGTGCTGTATCCCTGGAAATTTCTATAAAGTTTTTTTTCTTTTAAAGCGATTGATAAATCATCTCCTGGTTTTGCAAAGTGGTCCATTCCGATAAAAACATAACCAGCATCCGTAAGCTGTTCGATTGTTGTCTTTAGAATATCAAGCTTAATTTCAGGTGCGGGTAAATCCTCCTGGTGGATAAGAGCCATATGTTTTTTCATCCAGGGAACATGAGCATAATTAAACACTGCAATCCTGTCGGGTGAAATATCAATTATCTTTTCAACAGTTTCAGCAAAAGATTGAACTGTTTGAAAAGGAAGTCCATAAATCAAATCGAGATTAATACTTTTAAAGTTAAGCTCCCTTACCCATCGCACAGTTTGTCTTGTTATGTCTTCGGGCTGGATGCGGTTAACAAACTTCTGTACTTTTTCGTTAAAATCCTGCACACCCATACTTATCCTGTTAAAGCCGTTGTTACGCAGTGCTTCAAGATGTTCTTTTGTTAATCCGCGCGGGTCAATCTCGCAGCTATTCTCCGAATCATCTTTAAAATTGAAAGAAACACTAATGAATGAAGAGAGGTCAACAATTTCATCAGGATTAAGATGAGTTGGTGTTCCGCCTCCCCAGTGAAGCTGTGAAACTTTCCTGTCAGTTAATAGGTAGCTTCTCAGGAGATCCATTTCTTTCTTTATGTATTTTATATATTCACCTACTCTGCTGCGGTTTCTAGTAATAATCATGTTGCATCCACAGAAATAGCAAAGTGTATCGCAGTATGGAAGATGATAATAAAGTGAAAGGTCGGGGAGATTTACGCCATAGTTTGTTTTTATTATTTCATCAAGGAATTGTTCTGCTTTAAAATTCTCATTAAACTGCGGGGCAGTTGGGTAGCTTGTATAACGCGGACCCGGTCTATCATATTTACGAAATTTTGCTAAATCTATTTCAAACATATCGTCTCCAACGAAATTAACAATTCAAAAGTAACAATGAATAATTGTGATTTTAATTTAATGTTTTTAATAATTGTGGTCAGCAGCTTATTAGTTCTAAACAATCTTTTAATAACTTTCAAATTCTTTCTTAACTCTTTTCAATCACAAAATTATTAAGTTTTTCATTTAAACCACGCACCATTAATTGTAAATTGATAATTGTTAATTAAAAGTTAATGATATTTCTTGCTTTCTTCTTTCACAAATCTAACCAAAGCTTTTGCTTTCTCTGGCTCAACATCAGGCAGAATACCGTGACCAAGATTAAATATATGTCCACTGCCTTCGCCAAATGAATCGAGAATTCTTACCACTTCTTCTTTTATTTTTTCTTCACTCGCATATAGAACAGTTGGATCGAGATTACCTTGCAAAGCAACTCTTTCTCCAATTCGTTTTCTCACTCTTCCGATATCCATCGTCCAGTCAAGACCAATAACATCTGCACCGCACTTAGATAATTTCTTCAGCTTATAATGAACTCCTTTCGCAAAAACAATGACAGGCTCATTTTTTCTTTTAAGATTAGAGATAATCATTTCAATATACTGAAGAGATAATTCTTCAAAATCATTTTGTGAAAGAATTCCTCCCCATGTATCAAAAATCTGGATGGCATCTGCACCTGCTTCAATCTTAGCAGAGAGATAATCTGAAACAGCATCTGCAAGCTTACTTAAAACAGAATGAGCAAGAGAGCGATTATTATAGATTAGCTTTTTGACATTAGAAAAATTCTTTGATCCTTTCCCTTCAACCATATAAGTAAGCAAAGTCCAGGGCGATCCACCGAAACCGATTAAAGGAACTCTGCCATTCAATTCCTTTTTAGTAAGGGAAACTGCATCAAGAACATATTTTAAATCTTTCGCAGGATCAATCTTTTTTAAATCCTTTGCATCATTTTCTGTTCTGATAGGATGATGAAATATAGGCCCTTTTCCGTCATGCATTTCAAGCTTCATGCCCATTGCTTCGGGAATTATGAGAATGTCAGAAAAAATAATTGCCGCATCAACGCCAATTATATCAACCGGCTGGATTGTAACTTCTGCAGCAAGCTCAGGGGTTTTGCACAAAGTTAAGAAATCAACCTTCTCACGTACTGCCCTATATTCAGGTAAATATCTTCCAGCCTGGCGCATAATCCAGATTGGTGTGCGTTCAACAGGTTCTCTTCTGCAAGCTCTTAAAAAAAGGTCGTTGTCAAGTTTGGTCAAAAATTTATCCATTATTTAAATTGTTATTCCGAATTTGTTTCGGAATCTTTCGTTTCGAAATAGATGCTGAAACAAGTTCTGCGATTCAATACCTAATCATATACTTTATTTCTTATAATGATCAACAATGGCTTTTGCAAGTCCATCAATTGTAAATTCATCAGGCATAATATCAACTTTTACTTTTCTCTCTTCTATTGATAATTTTGTTGTTGGACCAATTGCAGCAACGAGATATCCCTTAAAATATTTAACAGGGTCTTCAATCTGCATTATCTGAAGAAAATTTTCAAATGTTGATGGGCTTGTAAAAATATATAAATCGGGTTTATATGCGTTTAGCTGACTGATATTTTCTTTAATGCTATCCCGAGAAGGAAGAGAGACATTATAAACCGGAACAGATTTTATAACAGCACCAAGTTCGCGCAAACCTTGCGGTAAAGTTTCACGTCCAATGGCCGAGCGTGGAATAAAAATAACTTTTCCTTTCACATCATATTTAGTAAGCTCTGCTACAACTGCCTCACCACTGAACTTTGACGGAATTATATTTGCCGGGATTCCAAGGCTTTCACAAATGCCTGCGGTTTTATTTCCTACTGCAACTACTTTTATTTTATTGAAATCAAAAATGATGTTTAGATACTCACTTCTTTCTATGAACATTTTAACAGAATGTGCAGAAGTAAAAATTATAAAATCAATTTTGTTATCAGTAACTGCTTCATCAAATTGTTTCCAGCTTGATGGAGGTACAATTTCAAGAGTTGGAAATATTATAATCTCAGCACCAAGTTCGCTGAAAACTGCAGAAGATTCTTTTGATTGTTCAACTGTCCTTGTTATTACAATCGTTTTATTTTTTAACGGCAGCACTTTCTTATCATCAAAACCTGAGAATAAACTATGAAGTATAAAATCAAAAATTTTTTCTTTTTCCTTCCTGGTTTCCTGTTCATTAATTTTATTATCAATTCCCTGCTGAACAGCACCATAAATACTTCCGAGAATCACATTAACAGCAAAGTCTTCATCAATCTGCCTGAATAAACTTTTAGTTTCACCTGTCCTTATAATTCCTGCCAGAAGATCTCTAAGTTTGGTTTCGAGAGCTTTTAATTCACCGCAGATTTCACTTTCCTTGTTAAGACTTTCTTTCCTGTACATAAGAAAAAAATTTCTGTACTTCATCATAAAGATATAAAGATGAGTTACATATGAACGAAGAGAATCAATCGGATTAGTTTCGTTTTCTATTTTTTCCGTTAAAGAATTCGTAAGATTCTCCATTCTAAGTTTCATAATGGAGAAGTATAGTTCTTCTTTAGAGCTGAAGTAATTGTAAACCGTTCCTTTTGCAACAGAAGTAAGCTTTGCAACATCTTCCATCATTACTTCATGATAGCTCTTTTTGGAAAAGAGTTCGAACGCCGTCTCGATAATTCGTTCTCTCTTTAAACTTTTTTTACTCTCTCTTCTTTCCTGTACGGTCATTTCAGTGTATCTGCCAATCACTTGTTTCAATAATGTTTCCATTAGCCGGGTCAATCAACATTGTTTTTCCGTTTGCACGCTGGAACTCTGTTCCATTACTTTCACTTAAGGTTGATATTATTTCCCATGCATATTTTTTATATATCGAATTCCATTTGAAATGGACATCCCAGTTTTTCACACCTTTTTCAAGACCAGAGGTTGATGCAATAATAACAGCTTCTTCTTTAGAAATATTGAATGAACAATTCTCAGGATTTGATAAACATTCAGGGATGCCAACAATCTCTTTATCTTTTTGAACATTTCCAGATGTATCAATTGAGAATCTTATTTCTCCTTCTATTCCTTTTTTATCTGGAATTGAAAAAGTATAAACCATCAGGTAACCATTAGTAATCTTTGTTATTTTTTCATAATTCGGTTTTATGTTATTATTAAAAAATTCTTCACCTGTTTTTGAAATAACAAATCTGTTTGATGATTTAATTAAAACTTCCGGAATTTTATCCGAATTTTGGTTCACACTGCAAGTACAACAAGTAGCAAAAAAAAGTGAGGAAATAACAATTGTTAAAAACACTTTAAACATTATGCTACCACATCCTGGTTTATTCTTACAGTATTATAAATTTCATCAAGAATTTCTTTAGCTCCTGCTTTTAAAAGATCATTCGCCAGATTTTTCCCAAGCTGTTCAGGATTATTTTTGCTTCCTTTCACTTTCTTCCTAAAGGTTAAAGTCCCATCAAGAGAGCCTACCATTGCTTCAAGATGCAGACTGTTTGACTTTACCTGTGCATATGCACCAATCGGAACCTGGCAGCCGCCTTCAAGTTTTCTAAGTAAAGCGCGTTCTGCAAGAACAGCTTTGTAAGTATCTTCATCATGAAGGGAGGATAAAAGATTATTCACAAAATCATTTTCAATGTGAGTTTCAATTCCCAAAGCACCTTGCCCAACCGCAGGAAGAATCTCATCTGTACTTATGTAAGTTGATATATATTTTTTAAGATTTAATCTTTCAACCCCTGCTCTTGCAAGAATAATTGCATCCCAATCAGTTTTTAAAAATTTTTCAATTCTTGAAGGAACATTTCCTCTCAGTTCAACAATTTTAATATCGGGACGAATATGAAGCAACTGGCACCTTCTTCTTAAAGAACCTGTAGCAACAACAGCATTCTTCTTTAATTTCGTTAAAGAGATTCCCTTCTTCCTTGCAATAAGAACATCTTCAACAGGATGTCTTTTTGAAACCGATGCAAGCTTTAAACCTTCCGGAATCTGTGTCTGTAAATCTTTTAAGCTATGTACTGCAAGATCAATTTTTCTTTCTATCAGTTGATTCTCAAGTTCTTTTGTGAAGAGGCTTTTATCGCCAATTTTTGAAAGAGCAACATCAAGGATTTTATCCCCCTTTGTTTTGATTATTTTTATTTCAACTAAAATATTCTTATTGGTTTTCTCAAGTTCTTTCTTTACAAAATTTGCCTGCCATAATGCAAGTTCGCTACCTCTGGA
>CAZECH010000029.1:0-14739 GCA_964510675.1 uncultured Ignavibacteriaceae bacterium | reverse complement strand
GATATTCTCTTTTTAAGAGATAATGATATCCCGGAATATGTACAGGATGGTGTTGCGGATATAGGAATAGTTGGAGAAAATATTTTTCTTGAAAAACGATCGGAAACAGATGTGCTCGAAAAGCTTGGCTTTGGAAGATGCAGCCTGCTGATTGCTCATCCGGAGAACAAACAGCTTAAAGAGATAAAAGATATTGAAGGAAAAACTATTGCAACTTCTTATCCTGTAATTCTAAATGATTTCCTAAAAAAAAATAATATAAAAGCTAAAGTTATTGAACTAAGTGGTTCTGTGGAGATTGCACCGTCACTCGGAGTTGCGGATCTTATTTGTGATATTGTATCTTCAGGAAATACCTTGATGATGAATAAGTTAAAAAGCTCCTTCAAAGTATTTGATTCGCAGGCCGTTCTTATTTCATCTCAAAAAAATTCTCTTGAAGCTGAAAAGAAAAAAATTCTGTCTGATCTCTTGCTAAGAATTCGCTCAGTATTAACAGCAAGAAATTCAAAATATCTTATGATGAACATTCCTAAATTATCTTTAAATAAGATTGTTGATATAATTCCTTCCCTAAAAAGTCCTACTGTTCTCCATCTTGCTGATGAAAATATGCTTGCGGTTCATGCGGTGATTCCATCAGATAAATTCTGGATGATAGTTGATGATCTTAAATCAGCCGGTGCTTCCGGCATTCTTTTATTACCAATTGAAAATATGATTGTATGAAAACTTATTATTATTCCAAACTAAGTAAAGAGCAGATTTTAAGATTATCGAAAAGACCTGCAATTAATTTTACAAGAATGTTTGAGATTGTTAAACCAATCATCAATGATGTGAAATCAAAAGGATTAAAAGCGGCATTGAAGTATGCAAAAAAATTCGATGGGCTAAATCCAAATAATTTAATTGTAACTGAAGATGAAATTAATCAGGCAAAGAAAAATCTTTCACAAAAAATTAAAAAAGCGATTGATGCTGCATATAGCAATATTAAAAAATTTCATTTAAAACAAATTCCAGAGTCCTATGAAATTGAGATGATTCCAGGCGTAATGTGTTCCAGAGAATTCAGAGCAATAGAAGATGTTGGTTTGTATATTCCGGGAGGAACTGCAGTTCTTCCCTCAACTATGTTAATGCTTGGAGTCCCAGCTCAGCTTGCAGGTTGTAAAAGAGTTGTTGTTTGTTCACCGGCAAAGGATGGGAAAATAAATAACGCCTTACTCTATGCAGCTTATAAATGTGGGATTAAAGAGTTTTATAAAATCGGTGGAGTACAGGCAATTGCTTTAATTGCTTATGGTGATAAAAAAATTCCAAAAATTTCAAAAATATTTGGTCCGGGTAACCAGTATGTAACTGCTGCAAAACTTCTTGTAAGTATTGATCCCGATTTATCGGGATGCTCAATAGATATGCCTGCTGGCCCAAGTGAGCTTTTAATTATAGCAGATGAAAAAGCAAATCCGGATTTTTTGGCAGCAGATCTTTTATCACAGGCAGAACATGGAATTGATTCGCAAGTTGTATTAGTTACCAATTCTCTCAATCTTCTGAATAAAGTAGTGACAGAGATTAAAAAACAATTGAAAGAAATTCCCAGAAAAGAAATTGCTTCAACATCACTCAAAAATTCTTTTGCATTGTTAGTAAAGAATATAGAAGATGGAATTGATTTCAGTAATCTATATGCACCTGAACATTTAATATTAAATGTTAAAAATCCCGGGAAATATAAATCAAAAATAAAAAATGCAGGTTCTGTTTTTCTTGGGAGTTATTCTCCTGAAAGTGCAGGAGATTATGCTTCAGGTACGAATCATTCATTACCTACATATGGTTTTGCAAAATCTTTTGGCGGAGTAACGGTAGAATCATATTTGAAATCAATAACATTTCAATCTCTTTCCAAAAGAGGATTGAAAAATATTTCGGAAACAGTTCAGACATTTGCAGAAACAGAAGAATTAATTGCACATAAAAATGCAGTTAAAATAAGATTCATATAATAATTTTAATAGTGTCATTCCCACGAAAGTGGGAATCCATCAACAACAAAAAGGATTTCCGTTTTCATGGGAATGACAGTTGCGGTAATATAAATGAACATCAAAAATCTTGTCCGAAAAAATATTCTTAACTTAAAGCCATACACTTCTGCAAGAGATTTATATTCAAGCGGAATTTTGCTGGATGCAAATGAGAATAGTTATGGTTCTACCTTTAATGAAATAGATGGATTAAATCTAAATAGATACCCGGATCCGCATCAGAAAATTTTAAGAAAGCTTATTAGTGAATATCTCGCCGTTAAGGAAGAAAATTTATTCTTCGGTGTTGGTTCTGATGAAATAATTGATTTGATGATAAGGATTTTCTGTGAGCCTAAAAAAGATAAAATACTTATCCCCGAACCAACATACGGAATGTATAAAGTAGCTGCAGATATAAATGATGTTGAAGTAATCAGCATTTTGCTGAATGATGATTTTCAAATCGACTTAGAAACTATACATAAGAGTTTTTCAGATGGTGTCAAGATTATCTTTTTATGTTCACCAAATAATCCAACAGGAAATATCTTGAACAAAAAAGATATTCTTTATCTTTGTGAAAACTATAATGCAATTATAATAATTGATGAAGCATATATTGATTTTACAGAAGTGTTATCATTAATTAAAGAAGTTAAAAATCATCCCAATCTTATTTTGCTGAGAACATTTTCCAAAGCATGGGGACTAGCTGGAATAAGACTTGGATATTGCATTGCCAATGAAGAAATAATAAATCTTTTATTTAAAATTAAAGCTCCGTACAATATTAATTCTCTTACAACTTATGCTTTAACAAAAGCTGTTAAGAAGAAAAAAACAAAGGAGAATTATGTAAAAAAAATTATCCGGCAGAGAGAAACAATGAAAAAAGAATTAACAAAGCTGCCTGGAATAATTAAAGTGTTTGATTCCGATGCAAACTTTCTGCTTATTAAATGTGTAAATGCTAAAGAAATCTTAAAAAGTCTTGCAGATAAAGGTATTATAATAAGAGACAGAAGCAATCAGCCAAAGCTTGAGGAGTGTTTGAGAATTTCAATCGGAACCGCAGAGCAGAATAAAATTTTACTTAAAGCTTTGAAGGAAATTTTAAAATGAATAAAACCATTATTGATAAAGAATTTCTTGATATAAACTCAGACATAGCAAAAGATTTGGTAAGCGGATTAAAAAAATTATCACAAAGAAGATTTATTCTGGAAGTACCGGATTTTTCTTTATCATCAGAAAATCCTCTTACAAGCATTTTTCATCTGGAAGGAATTGAAATTAATAATAGCAAAGAAAAGGCTGTTAATATTTTTGAAATTCATTCTAATGGCAGAATTAAAAAAAATAATTCTTTCTTAAATAATAACACTTCTTTTAATAACTTTGGTGATGCAGTTGAAATCATTTTGAAAAATCTTAGAACTGCATCTGTTAAAAGGAAAACAAAAGAAACGGATATAAAGATTGATTTATCTCTTGATGGAAAAGGAGAATCCGAAATCTCAACCGGAATAGGATTTTTTGATCATATGCTTGAACAGATTGCAAGACATGCAAATTTAAATCTTACAATTAAAACAAAAGGAGATATTCATATAGATGAGCATCATACCGTTGAAGATACTGGTTTAGCTTTGGGAGAAGCAATCAGTAAAGCATTAGGAGACAAGAAAGGAATTAAGAGGTATGGATTCTTACTTCCGATGGATGATTCTGTTGCTTACTGCGGAATCGATCTTGGCGGAAGATCATATTTAAACTTCAAATGTAAATTCAGCAGAAATAAAGTCGGAGATTTTCCAACAGAATTAACAGAAGAATTTTTTAAAGCATTATCGTCAGAATTAAAGGCTAACATTTACATTCGTGCAAAAGGGAAGAATGATCACCATAAGATTGAGGCAATCTTCAAAGCTTTTGCAAAATCGCTTAACGAAGCCTGCCGGTTTGATGAAAGAAATGAAGGGAATCTTCCTTCAACAAAAGGAATACTATGATTGCTATTATTGATTACGGAGCGGGAAATGTTGCATCTGTTGCAAATGCACTTACAGCACTTAATGCTGATTATAAGATAACTAATAATGAATTTGACATTTTAAAATCAGATAAGATGATTTTCCCTGGTGTTGGCGAAGCATCTTATGCAGTAAAGCAGCTTCATAGACTTAATCTTTTTACGATGCTGCGCGTTTGTAAAAAACCGATATTAGGAATTTGTCTTGGTATGCAATTGATGGCGGATCACTCAAAGGAAGGTGATGTTGCAGGTTTGGGATTATTTCCTGGTTCTACAGAAAAATTTGATGCAGAAATTTCTAAAGTTCCTCACATGGGCTGGAACAATATTGAAATCAGGAAGGAGAGTAAACTTTTAGATGGATTAAGATCGGGTGAAATGTTTTACTTTGCACATTCTTATTATCTTCCCTTAAATATCTATGCGACTGCTGTTACAAATCATAATACAACTTTTTCTGCGTCAGTTGAAAGTATGAATTATTTTGGTGTTCAGTTCCATCCTGAAAAATCCGGTGATGCCGGTCTGAAATTACTTAAAAATTTTATTGAGCTATGATAGTAATTCCTGCAATAGATATTTATGACGGCAAAGTTGTAAGGCTTTCAAAAGGAGACTTTAAAGAAGTTTCTTTTTATCATAAGAATCCCATACAGCAGGCACAAATATTTGAAGAAGCAGGTTTCAGTTTAATTCACATTGTCGATCTTGAAGGAGCGAAAACTGGAAAGTTCAAAATTCTTAAAGTCATTAATGAAATAAAAGAAAAAACAAAAATAAAAATTCAGTTTGGTGGCGGAATAAGAGATGGTAAAACCGCCTCGCAGGCTTTTAATGCCGGAATTGATTTTGCTGTTATCGGCTCTGTTGCTGTAAAGAACCGTGAAGAGTTTAAACTTATAGTTGAAAAATTCTCTGCAGAAAAAATTGTTACAGCTGCAGATGTGTTAAATGAAAAAGTTTATATATCCGGCTGGACTGAAGAAGCAAGCATTTCATTAAATGATTTGATTGAATATTGTATGGAACTTGGCATTAGAAAATTTATTTGCACAGATATAAGTCAGGATGGAACAATGAAAGGTCTTAATACCGATCTTTATAAAAAATTATCGGTTTGGTTTCCTGGAATTCAAATCATTGCTTCAGGTGGAGTAAAGGATATTGAAGAAATAAAAAGGCTTAAAGAGTATAATCCTTATGCTGTAGTAGTAGGTAAAGCAATTTATGAAGGTAAAATTGATCTGAAGGAGTTGTCGGAACTTGCTCAGTAAAAGAATTATTCCCTGTCTGGATATAAAAGATGGTAGAGTTGTTAAAGGAACAAACTTCAACAATCTGGTAGATGCAGGTTCCCCTGTAGAACTCGGTTCAAGATATTCTAAAGAAGGTGCTGATGAGTTAGTGTTTCTCGATATTACTGCTTCTGAAGAAAAGAGGAAAACTTTAGTATCGCTGGTAAAAGATGTTGCAAAGGAAATTAGAATTCCTTTTACAGTTGGGGGCGGAATTTCCCAACTAGATGATATTGAAGCATTGCTTAAAGCAGGTGCAGACAAAATTTCTCTTAATTCGGCTATTGTGAAAAATCCTGATCTTATTACCCGGGCTTCAAATCATTTTGGGAGCCAGGCCGTTGTTGCTGCCATAGATGTTAAACTTATTTCAAATACTTATAAAGTTTTTATTAAAGGGGGGAAAGAGGAAACAGAGCTTGAAGGTTTTGATTGGTGCAGAAAAGTTACCGGACTTGGTGCAGGTGAAATTCTTCTTACTTCAATGGATAAAGATGGAACAAAATCGGGTTATGATCTTGAATTCCTTAAAAAGCTCACTTCCTTAGTTTCTGTTCCAGTAATCGCATCCGGTGGAGCAGGAAAGAAACAAGATTTTTTACAGGCATTCAAAGAAGCAGAGGTTGATGCATGCCTTGCGGCAAGTCTTTTTCATTTTAATATACTTCCTATCAGGGAGCTAAAAGAATATCTTAATGAAAATGGAGTAGACATAAGATTATAATGATTGATATCTCCAAACTGAATTTTGTAAAACTAAACGGCCTTATCCCGTCGGTTATTATAGATAATAAAACAGACCTTGTGCTTATGCTTGGTTTTATGAATAAAGAATCTCTTGAAAAGACTATTGAGACAAAGCTTGTAACATTTTTCAGCAGGACAAGAAATTCTTTATGGACAAAAGGAGAAACATCGGGCAATTATTTAAGATTGATTAAAATAAAACCTGACTGCGATAATGACTCACTCCTTATTTATGTTAAACCAAATGGAAATACATGCCACACAGGAAAATATAGCTGCTTCGATATTGATAAACCAGACTCAATAAAATTTTTACAGGAATTATCAGGAATTATAAAAGAAAGAAAAGAAAATCTTCCCGAACATTCCTACACAACAAAACTTTTTAAAGAAGGAGAAAACAGAATAATCCAGAAGTTTGGTGAAGAATCGGTAGAGGTTATGATTGCAGCAAAAAATAATGACAGAGAAGAAATAATTAATGAAGCTTCTGATCTTATTTATCACTTTCTTGTTCTGCTTGAAGAGAAAGAGATTAAATTATCAGATGTTATTAATAACCTGGAGGCAAGACACAAATAAAACATTTCTTAACTGAATTAAAATTATCATTCCGATCTAATTGCGGGAAAAACTTAAGAAATTGCCTTTTTTCTAACTATAGGTATTCTTTCCAAATTAGTGCTTTAAATAAATTCAACCCAAAATAATAATAAAGCACAAAAGTATAGTTGAATAAAACCCATTGTAAATGTATAATTGAACTATCAAATAATAAAATTAAACCGATTCAATATATTCGAGCAGAATTAAAATATTTTCACTCTCAGAAGATATTAGATGAGTATAGAACTACATTTTAATAATAAGCAACATACTGTTGAAGCAGGTTCTCTTTTGCATGAGTATGCAGAATTATTTGGAATTTATGTTCCCACTTCCTGTAACAGGCAGGGAAAATGCAAAGAATGTCTTGTTGAAGTTACAGAAGGAATGGAATATCTTTCAGAACTTGTCTCACAGGAAAGTCATTTAAAAGGTAACTTCCGTTTATCCTGTCGTTGCCGGGTTGTTGCAAGTTATGGCGTTATAAAATGTAATACTATGCACCGTGGAAAGATGAGAATTGAAAACAAGTCTCTGAATATTCCCGCGTATAATCATAACCTGAAAATTGAACCTGCAGTTACGAGAAATGGTGATGAGATTTTATTAGATGGTGAAGAAATAGATCGGAATGAAGGCGCAATATATGGAATTGCAATTGACCTTGGAACTACAACAATAGTTCTTCGGCTTTTAAATCTTGAAACCGGGGAAATTATAGCCGACTCTTCTTTTGAAAATCCTCAAAGGTTTGGTGGTTCGGAAGTAATGTCAAGAATTCATTATGATACTATAAACAAAGGTAAGCTTCTACAACGTACTCTTGCCGGATATTTAACTCATGCTATTGAAGAATTTCCTGTAGATCCTAAAAGTATTTATGAAGTTGTTGTTGCGGGTAACTCAACCATGCGAGATCTTTTCTTCAGATTGAATGTTTATTCAATCGGGCAGAATCCATATCGTTCCATAACAGAGATAGAAAAAGATTCCGGTAAAAGAACAACTACAAGTATTTCTGCAACTGCAAAAAGATTATTACTGCCAATAAATTCCAAAGCCCGTGTTTATGGTTTACCTATAATCAGTGGGCATGTTGGTGCCGATGCTGCAGCATGTATGCTGGCCGTAAATATGTTAAATGAAGAACGTCTGGTTGCTATAATGGATATTGGCACTAATACTGAATTAATTCTTGGCAACAAGAATAAAATACTTGCGGCTTCATGTCCTGCAGGACCTGCATTTGAAGGAGGAAATATTTCTTGTGGAATGCCGGGTTTGCCGGGGGCAATAGAAAAAGTTAAAATTAATTCAGATGGTAAAATTAATATTCGGGTCATTGAAGATAGTATCCCTGAAGGAATTTGTGGTTCGGGTCTTATTGATATTTTGAGTGAGCTGATAAGAAACGAGAGAATGAGTAGTTTAGGACGTTTTGAAAACGGCGAAGATCAAATCGCAATTTATTCTGATGAAACCTTTTCTATCCAGATCAAAGAAAAAGATGTGAACGAATTAGCTCAGGCTAAAGGAGCTAATGTTGCCGGACTTCATACTGTTTTTAATAAATATGGAATCAGGTTTAAAGATGTTGATGTCTTTTATCTGGCAGGAGGATTTGGCAGCTTTATTAATATTGAATCTGCAAAAAGGATAGGGCTTATTCCTAATATTGATGATTCAAAAATTCAGCAAATCGGCAATGCTTCAATCGAAGGAGCTTCAATTGCGCTTCTATCAACTAAAAAAAGAATGGAATTAGAAAACCTTGTACAAAAAGTAATCCATTGCCGTCTTGAAACTGATCCAGCTTTCTTTGAATATTTTGTTGAAGGATGTCAGTTCAATCCTGTTGAATCTCTAAATATTATGCAGGATTAATGAATTGTATGAATGAATTCACAGATATAAAACCTGATACCGATGTAAAAGAAAGCGAATACAAACGCTTGCTAGGATTTCCCCATCATTATGAACCTGATGGAAGAGCCAATGAGCTTGCTGATTGGGCAAGACAATGGTATAAAGAGAATGGTAATCCATGGGTTTATGGAATAAATATTAATGATCTTGATTTGAGTAAAGAAAGACTTTCCATTAATGGAGTTGAATTCACTTCAAAAAAACTTCATCATCAGCTTGCTAAAGCCGAAGCTCAAAGTGTTATGCTCGTAATTGTTAGTGCAGGAAAAGAATGTGAAGAAATGGCTCTTCAGCTTTGGGAAGAAGGAAAGCCCGATGAGTATTTTTTTCTTGAAATTTATGGTTCTGCTGTAGTTGAGCATTTGATAACTACTACAGGTTTTCGTTTTTGTGAATGGGCAGATCAAAATCAAATGGCAGTTCTGCCGCATTACAGCCCGGGATATCACGGTTGGAATATTGAAGATCAAAACCGACTCTTTAAATTAATTCAAAAGAATAAAACCAAAGATCTCACTGGAAAAATTAATGTCTTAGAAACAGGAATGCTAAATCCCAAAAAATCTATGCTTGCTCTCTTTGGTGTAACAAAATATTTAGATAAAGTAAGAAATCTCAGAGAACTGATTCCGTGTCAAATGTGTTCATTGCAGTCCTGCCAGTATAGAAGAGTTTCATATCAACATTCTCGAAATCAAATTGAGGACGTAACAAATCTTCAGCCTGTTATCATCAATGATAAGCATCTTTCCTACCAATCAGTTCTTACACAAAATGCAAAGTATCAGGTAAGTTTAAAAGCTTTGCAAAAATGGTCTAAAGAAAGATTGCATTTAAAATTCTTAGATGATTTCTCCGTTGAAGCAATGTTTAAATATGAAGGTTCAACATGTTCAAATATGGGGAGAAGTCTTAAGTTTGATTATAAAGTAAAATTAAGTTCCTCTGGTGATAGGTATAAAATTAATTCTATGAGTTGTAGTCCATCAGCAAATGATGATGGCTATTTGCAGATGTGCGAGTATATACGTGACTCAGATTCTCTGTTGAATAAAATAGAAAATGAAAAACCTCTTTTAGGTAAACCACTTGATGATGTTCTGAATTGGAAATATCAGTTTAGTCCCGAAGGATGTCACTGTAATGCTGAGAGCCGCGAGCATAAATGGGGACTAGTGTTTGAAGCAATTCACTATAGTTTAACTCAACAAAATGAACAGAATATTTAAAAAAAATTTTGGTAATAATTTATGATTAAAATTTGTGATATAAATCCTGCTGCAAAAGAAAAAATACCCCCGGCTTTTAATGATAAGTCCGGTATCGGAGTTCATTATACCGATGCATTCATCAAACCAATGAATAAAACTCTGGAAGATGGAACAAGAGTAGCATGTAAGCGAAAGGGTTTGAAGATTTCACTTGTGATCGGGACAAAAAAGGGAGAAGGTTTGATGAGAAGAATTGATGTAAGTAATGATCCGGAAGTTATGTTAAATGCAGCTCTTCAGGAAGCGGCAAAAGCTGCCGGTGTTGAATTGAAGATAAGCAATACTGAAATATTAATAGCACCATAATTTCAAATATTATTTTTTAATAAAAGGAAATTTAAATGAGACCTGAACAATGGGAAATTTTTAAAAAAGCCGCCCGACTCGAAAAGCTGGATAAAATTCCAATGGCATTAATTATTGATAGCCCTTGGATACCGGGATATCTTGGTATAAAACACATGGATTATTATCTCGACCCTGAATTATGGTTTCAATCTAATTTGGAAATTCACAAGGAATATCCTGATATTATTTTTGTTCCTTCCTGGTGGATGGAATATGGAATGGCGGCAGAACCTTCTGCTTTGGGAACAAAAATTAAATTCTGGCAGGATAATACTCCAAGTGAATACCATACACTTTATCATATAGAAGATATAGATTCATTTCCGGAATATGAAGTTTTAAATGATGCCTTTATGGCGATGACTCTTCACAGAATTAAAATGATTAAGCAGCGTATCTTTGATAACGGATATATTCTTCCTCTAGTTACATCGCGTGGCCCGCTTTGTACTGCAGGTTTTGTCCGAAGCACAACCGATTTTATGATAGATCTTGTTGAAAAACCGGAATGGGCCCATAAACTGATCAACCTCTGTACAAATCTGATTATTGATTGGCTTAAAGCACAGGCTGAAATTATAGGAAATACTGTTGAAGGTATTTTTATTCTTGATGATATAGTGGGGTTTATTAATGAAGAACATTATTTGGAATTTGCTCATCCATATTTAAAGAAAATCTGTGATGCATTTCCAAAAGACTGGGTGAAAATTTATCATAACGATGCTGATATAAATGCTTGCCTTGAGCATTTGCCTGATTGCGGATTCCAGGTTCTTAATTGGGGTAAGCAAACTGATATTGAAGATGTAAAAAGAAGAGTTGGTAATCGCATGTGTTTGATGGGTAACGTTAATCCTTTAGAAATCGGTGTTCGAGGAACTCCTGATGAAGTTTTTGATGCAACCATAGAAGTTCTGGAAAAGAGCGGAGGCGAAGGAATTATTCTTTCAGTCGGCGGGGGAACAAGCCCGGGAATGCCCCGCGAAAATATTCTGGCAATGCAGAAAGCTTTAAATGAATTTAACTCGAAACGTTAGTCCATTTTTTGATCTTTGACTTTTAACTTTTTGAAATTACAATGACAAAAATTATTCTTAATTAATAAAGGAAACTTTCATGCCTGATTATGCATTAATGAACCAATACCTTTACGAGGGAAAAGCAAAAGAGGTTGAACAAATGACCAAAGATGCTCTGGCTGAAGGAAGAAGTGTCCAGGAAGTTTTGAATGATGGATTAATTGCTGGTATGAGTGTAGTTGGAGAAGATTTTAAATATAATATTCTCTATGTGCCTGAAGTTTTAATTGCAGCACGTGCAATGAAAGCAGGAATGGCAGTATTAAAACCATTGTTATCTGCTAAAGATTCAAATGTAGAACCAAAAGGTGTTTTGTTAATAGGGACTGTTCGCGGTGATTTGCATGACATTGGAAAGAATCTTGTTTGTATGATGGCAGAAGGTGCAGGCTTTGAAGTTCATGATATTGGTGTGGATCAAAGCTTAGAAAAATTTCTGGCTGCTGCTGATAAATATAAGCCTGATATTGTAGGTATGAGTGCACTGTTAACCACAACTATGACTTACATGAAAACAGTTGTTGATGGATTCAAGGAAAAAAAGTTAGGTCATATTAAAATGGCTATTGGCGGCGCACCGGTCAGCCAGATATTTGCAGATGAGATTGGAGCTGATGGTTATGGAGCTGATGCCAGCAGTGCAGTTGATTTGTTTTTACAATTGGTTGGGAAAAAGTAAAATTATGGATTCTTGCTTTCGTAGAAATAACAATCATAACATGATTTTTAAATAATCAAAGAACGTATTATGGCAATTTATCAAATACTTTACTGGCAGGAAGTCCCATCACAGGTTAAAGCCTGGGATGATTTTGATGAAACAAAAGTTGAACTATCATCTAAGTTTATAGCAATAATTGATCAATCAGCAAAAGAACAAGGCTTAACAAGTGAAGATGATTATCTGAATCAATGGAGGTGGAGTGAAGAAATGGAACGCCAGGGAAATGCAGAAGAAGTAGCTAAAGCTGTTAAAAAAGAATTAGAAGAAAAATTTAACACACTTTAAATCTCATTGAAGGGGAGATTTTTAAATGAAATTAATCCAGATTGTTTATAAAAAAAAATTAATTTGTTTTAATAAATTTAATTAGGAATAAAAATGAAATCTGTTCTTAAAGCTCTTGAAAAAAATAAAGTATTAATATCCGATGGCGGGTGGGGTACATTCCTTCATTCGCTTGGTTTGGAAATAGGTGAGTGCCCTGAAATATGGAATGTAACACATAGAGATAAAGTTCTTCACATAGCAAAAAGTTACATTGAAGCCGGCGCTGATATGGTTCTCACAAACAGTTTTGGTGCTCATCCGATAAGACTTAAACATTACGGTCTTCAGGATCGGGCTTTTGAACTAAATGAAGCTGCAGCAGCAATATCAAGAGAAGCAGCAGGTGATGATCATTTTGTACTTGGTTCAATCGGGCCTTCAAGTGCAATTCTGATGATGCAGGAAATTCCCGAAGAAGAAATATTTGATGGATTCCGAATACAGGTTGAGGCTTTAAGTAAAGGAGGCGCAGATGCTGTTTGTATAGAGACAATGTCCGAGATTGCCGAAGCTTGTCTGGCGATTCGTGCAGCAAAAGAATTTACCAATCTTGAAGTTGTTTGCACTTTTACTTACCAGAAAACGGTTCACGGTTATTACCGCACAATGATGGGTGTTTCCCCAGCCGAAATGGCAAGTGCTGTTAAAGAAGCAGGTGCCGATATTATCGGGGCAAATTGTGGAGTTGGCTTTGATCAAATGTTAGAAGTTTTAAAAGAGATACGTGAAGCTGATAAAACTACGCCGGTGCTGGTTCATGCAAATGCGGGTCTTCCAGTGGTTCAGAATGGTAAAACAATTTTCCCCGAAACACCTGAAATGATGAGATCTAAAGTAAAAGATTTAATAAAAGCTGGTGCAAATATTATTGGCGGCTGCTGTGGTACAACTCCCGAACATATCAGGGGATTTGTTCAAGAGATAAGAAACTAATGGAATTACTTTCCCTAATCTCTGCAAAAGAAAAGAGAATATTTTTAATATCCCTTCTACTTGCTTTAACAATAATAATTATCCAGACAGTATTAATACTAATATTTAATTCCGGTCTTTTCGTTTACACTGTTGATGATTCATACATTCATTTAGCATTAGCTGAAAATATCTTTAAGGGTCATTATGGTATAAACCTCAATGAATATTCTTCTCCATCATCCAGCATAATCTGGCCATTTATTCTTGCACCATTCTCAGGGTTTAGCTTTGGTTACTATATCCCTTTTATTATCAATATTTTAGCTGCTGTTGGGACCTTGTATATATTCTGGCTGATAATAAAAAATATTTTCTTTGTTGATAAAATGAGGTTGAACAGCGCTGCTCTTCTTTTCTTAATACTATTAATCATTGCAACAAACTTAGTTGGTTCAATATTTGGCGGAATGGAACATCCATTACAGGTATTCTTCACGGTTATTATAATATGGGGACTGATAAATGAAATTCTAAACAAACAAATTTCAAAATGGCTTATTGCTGCTATAATTATTGCTCCATTAATCCGGTATGAAAACCTTGCATTATCTTTTATTGTATTGTTTTTCCTTTACATCCGTGGATATAGAAGGAAATCCATTATTTCATTAGCAACTATTATATTATTGATGGGCGGATTTTCAATTTTTCTTTTGAGCATGGGACTTAAACCGTTACCACTATCTGTTTTAACAAAACTATCTCCTGCTTCTTCAGATGGAAATATTCTCTCAATATTTGAAAATTTAAAAAATAACCTTCTTAGCCCAAGATGTGCTCTGTTATTTATTGGCATGTTATTCCTGTTTCGATTTTCCCTATCATTAAAAAGTAATAAAAAAGAGAGTTTGCTTGCAGGATGTTTATCCTTTGCAATCCTGATGCATTTGCTTTTTAGCAAAGATGGCAGGTATGTAGTTTATATATGGACAGCGACACAATTAATATTCCTTTTTCTATATAGGGATAGATTAATAAAAATAATAATTGATAATAGCGTTATAAAAATAACTACTTATGCCACAATAATTATTTCAATTGTTTCTTATAGTTATATCTATGGTACAATAATGATTCCGGTTGCATCAAACAATATTTATGAACAGCAATACCAGATGCATCGCTTTGTGACTGAATATTATAAACAACCTGTTGCTGTAAATGATCTCGGATATGTTGCATACCAAAATGATAATTATGTTCTTGATCTTGTTGGGTTAGCATCTTTGGATGTTCAAAACCTAAAGAGAGAAACCAACTCACATGATTGGATGAATAAAGCAACCAGCTTACATAATGTAAAATTTGCTATGATTTATGATAAATGGTTCGATGCGTTGTCCGCAAACTGGAATAAAATTGCA
>CAZECH010000028.1:4026-14883 GCA_964510675.1 uncultured Ignavibacteriaceae bacterium | reverse complement strand
TTTAAACTGTATTTAGTATTCACTTTTCCTTTTTGTCTTCCAATATGGCTCATTAAAATATTTTTACCGCCATCGGAGATAATTTTTTTAATAGTCGGTAAAGATGAAACTATTCTTATATCATCAGTAACATTCAGATTCTCATCGAGCGGAACATTAAAATCAACACGAACAAGAACCCTTTTATTTTTCAGATCGAGATTATCAATAATAAGTTTTTTCATTTTAAAATCCTTTTCAAACAGGAATTAGTTTGAAATGAACAATAAGGTTAATATAGAGGCTGCAGATTCCGCATCAAGTGTGGAATACATTCAGCCTCTGTTAATTATTTCTTAATTATTTTTAATAAAAGATCGGCTACTCTGCAGGAATAACCCCACTCATTATCATACCAGGAAACAACTTTGAAGAATCTTTTTTCGCCTTTAAGATTATTCTGAAGAGTTGCCAAAGCATCATAAATTGAAGAGCGGTCATCATGAATAAAATCTGTTGAGACTACTTCTTCATCACTTACTCCAAGAATATCTTTTAAATAAGTTTCGGAAGCTTTCCTTAATGCTTTATCAATCTCTTCAATCGAAGTGTCTTTTTCTGTTCTGAAAGTTAAATCAACAACAGAAACATCTGCAGTCGGAACTCTGAAAGACATTCCAGTAAGTTTCCCTTTTGTTACAGGGAGAACTTCTCCAACCGCCTTAGCAGCACCGGTTGATGAAGGAATAATATTTATTGCAGCAGCTCTACCGCCTCTCCAGTCTTTCTTGGAAGGTCCATCAACAGTTTTTTGAGTAGCAGTATATGAATGAATTGTTGTCATCAATCCTGTTTCAATTCCAAAACCTTCTTTCAGAATAACATGAACAACAGGTGCAAGACAATTTGTTGTACAGGAAGCATTTGAAATAATATGGTGCTTTGCCGGATCATATTCATGATCATTTACACCAAGTACAATTGTTTTTACATCGCCTTTACCGGGAGCTGATATAATTACTTTCTTGGCTCCTGCAGTAATATGCCCTTGTGCCTTATCTGAACTTGTAAATAATCCTGTTGATTCAATTACATATTCAACACCTAATTCCTTCCAGGGTAATTGCGATGGTTCCTTTGTAGCCATAACACATTTTATCTTATTCCCATTTACAATAAGAACATCATCGCTCTCAGCATCAGGTTTACTTTTTTCTGTATTTAAAGTGCCTTTAAATCTTCCATGAACCGAATCATATTTAAACTGGTAGGCAAAATATTTTGCATCGGTTGTAATATCCACAATAGCAACTACATCAATATCTTTTCCCAAAGTTCCTTTTTCAGCTAAAGCCTGCAAAACAAGTCTTCCTATCCTACCAAATCCGTTTATACCAACTTTAACAGCCATACTCTAATACTCCTTTTAAGATTAAATAATTAGAAATAACAAGAATTCACATGTAAAATTACTCATAAGGTGTTTTAATTTCAATTAAGAGATCTTTGTTTTACTTTGGTGTGATGATATTGATGCCGGAAATTAAAGTCCTGATATTTAACTTAATTTTTAGGATGGGTTTCACACCAGGTTTTAATATAGTCGGCAATTTTTGTTGTAGTAGCCCCAGGAGTAAATAATTCTCCAACACCAATTTTTTTAAGTTCGTTAATATCTTCTTCAGGAATTATTCCCCCACCTGTTAAGAGAACATCATTCAACCCTTTTTCTTTCATAAGATTTAATATCTTCGGAAAGATAGTCATATGTGCACCTGATAAAACACTAATACCGATTACATCAACATCCTCCTGAAGCGCTGCTTCAACAATCATTTCCGGAGTTTGTCTTAAGCCTGTATAAATAATTTCCATTCCTGCATCACGTAAAGCTGCCGCAATAACTTTGGCTCCTCTGTCGTGTCCGTCAAGTCCTGCTTTAGCTACAAGAACTCTTATTTTCTTATCCATTAAATGAATCTTTTTGCTTATTTATTTCAGACCTGATTTTATTAGCAAATTCTTTCATTGCCCCGTCGGAATATTTTTTAAACTCCGGTTTAAATTTAAAATCGTTAGAGTATCGCGGTATAATATGAAAGTGAAAATGAAAGATTGTTTGTCCGGCGGCTTTACCATTATTAACAATGAGATTAAACCCATCAGCATTAACACCTGTTTTAACCGCAGCAGCTATAAACTGCATAGCTTTCAGTAAATATTCAAATTCATCAACAGAAACCGAAAGAAAATTTTCATAATGCTTTTTGGGAATTACAAGCGCGTGTCCATAATTAACAGGCCTTATGTCCAGGAAGGAAATAATTTTTTCATTCTGATAAAGAATTTCAGCTTCAGATTTTCCTTCAATAATATCACAAAAGATACAATCCATATTCTAAAATAATACTATTTTTTTAATGAGGCAAAATCAATTTATTCATAATCTATATTTTATCTTTCATTGCAATGAATTTCTGGTAATATTTCCTAATCCTCTCAAGGTCTTCAGGAGTATCAACAGATATTGTATCAAACTCAGTTGTTACTATTTTTATCTTAAAACCATTTTCCAGCATTCTAAGCTGTTCGAGCTTTTCAGTTTTTTCAAGATCAGTCGGCTGCAGTTTTGTAAACTTTAAGAGATATTCTTTCCGGAATACATAAAGCCCGATGTGTTTATAAATTTCCGCAAGCTGAATTTTCTCGCTGTTGGTTTTTGCATCTCTTACAAAAGGAATCGGTGAACGTGAGAAGTACATAGCAAAATTATTATAATCAAAAACAACTTTTACAACTGAAGGAGATCTTAATTCTTCAATTGATTCAATCCTTTTTGCAAGCGTGGAGATGTTAACACTTTTATCAAACAATAAAGGTTCAATTGCCTGGTCAATCATTGTGCTTTTAATGAAAGGCTCATCTCCCTGTATATTCACAATTATTTTAGCTTCAGGAAGATTTTTCACAACATAAGCGGCTCTGTCAGAACCGGACTGAATATCTTTCGGTGTCATAATCACTTTTGCACCGAAACCTTCAGCAACTTTGGCAACTTTAGCATCATCAACTGCAAGTATTACTTCGTTAAGGAGATTGGATTTTTTTGCATTCTCATAAGTATGCTGGATCATTGGCTTACCGCCAATATCGGCAAGTATTTTACCAAATAATCTTGATGAAGCAAAACGAGCGGGGATTATTCCTACAATCATTTTAAATGATAATTATTAACTAGCTTAAAATTACTTTTTAAGATTGGAAGTTCAAAAGAGAAAGTGGTTTTATGCAGGATTTATCCAATTACTTTCGGAACTTTAAAAAATCCATCATCTCTATCAGGTGCATTCTTAAGCGCTTGTTCCCTGTTGATTGATGGTTTTAGTTTATCTTCCCTGAAAATATTATTTCCTTCAATCGGATGAGATAACGGCTCAATATTTTTTGTATCAAGCTCATTCAGCTTTTCCATATACTCAAGTATCTGGTTAAGCTGATGTGTAAAATTTTCAAGTTCCTCTTTTGAAAATTTAAGCCGGGCTAGTTCTGCAATATGTTCTACTTCTTTAAGAGTTACTGACACCTGATAATTCCTTATAATTTTCGCTTATAATATCTCTTACTTTTGCCATAAGTTCAAGTTCTTCTTTCTTGTTGTTTATATTATCAGCGGGAATTGGTTTACCAAAATTAAGAGTAACATTGCCAGAATTTATTCTTAACGGCTTCATCTGGAAAAGATTTTTTGTCCCTAAAATTGTAACAGGAATTATAGGAAATCCAATCTGTGCTGCAAGATGGAAAGCCCCTCTTTTAAAAGGAAGCATTTCTCCGGTTTTGCTTCTTGTACCTTCAGGAAAAAGCAGGACAGATATTTTTCTATTTACAAGCATCTTCTTTGCATTCTCTATGCTCTTCATTGCTTTTTCAGGATTCTGCCTGTCAATTACAATATAAGGTCCTAATGTCATTTGCCAGCCAAATATAGGAACTCTTACAATTTCTTTTTTAAACACAAAACTGAAATCATTCGGTACATATCTTTGGAGTACAGGAATATCAAACAGGTTTACATGGTTTGAGACAAATATATAAGGTGTTTTCGGAATTACATTTTCTTTACCGGTTATCTTCACTTTAATTCCTGATATTGCAAGGACAGGCCCTGAAAAAATTTTAACAAGAATGAAATATGCTTTATGACTTCGATCTAATAATACGAGAACCAAAGCTAATGTAGATGAAATCGCTGTATGGATTAAAAGCAATAACAGTTTTAGATAGGTCACTTAATTGCCTTCAAACTCAAGTTCTCTCGGGAATGATGGATTACCTCTTTTATCAATAAATTTCTTTAGGGCATTTATCCTGTTCTTGATTGAAGGGTGGCTGTAAAAGAACCATTCAACAAAAGGATGTGGATCTTTATCACCTAAATTTTGTTCAGTAAGTTTTTCAAGAGTTGAAATAAAAGGTTCCGGTTTACCGGTTGAAGTTACAGCATATTCGTCAGCTTCATATTCAAACTTACGGGAAAGAATATTCCCGAAAGGACTTTGAATAAGCCCAATGAGAGCTCCCCATAAGGATAAAATTGGTAATGCATCAATTTCAATTATAGAATTAAATCCGAAGAGCCCGATTGAATTTTCATAAAGTAAAGCAATTAAAAAAAGTGTTAAGAAACTTGTTGCTGTTCCGATAATAATATTTTTTATAATGTGTTTCTTTTTATAATGTCCAAGTTCATGGGCAACCACAGTTTCAATTTCATCCTCGGTGTAATTATCAAGAAGAGTATCGCCAAGAAGAATTCTTTTTGATTTGCCAATCCCGGTAAATGCTGCATTTGCCTTCTTAGTATTCTTACTCATATCGAATTTATAAACGTTCTCAACTTTAATCCCTGCATCTTTGGAAAGCTTTTCAATTCGGGATTTCAGTTCTTCATTATCAACAGGAATTATTTTATAAAAAAGTGGAAGAATAAGAACAGGAGCAATCCTTCCAAGGATTACAGAGATGATAAACAAACCAATCGCAAGAGGAAACCACCAAAGTGAACCAAACTTATTCAATACATAAAAGAAAAAAAGTAAAATGGGTACACCAATAATAATAGAGACAAGCAATCCTTTTAAATGTTCAATTATATATTTAAGAAAAGTTTGATTGGAAAGATTGTATTTATGCTCAAGATAAAACTCGGTATAATAATTTACAGGAGCAAAAATTATTGAAGTTATAATGCCGATAGCAAAAACAAAAGATATAAAGAGCAAATATGAATTTGAAAAATATCCTGAGAGGTAATTCGCTAAAAGAGTACTATACCCAAGAGATACAAATAGTAAAATCAGGATGAAAGAAATAATCCCTTTCCCGATCCCTATTGCAAGCTTGATGTTGTTATATTTTTTATAGTTTCTGTTTTCCATAAATAAAAATTTTAAGGTGCTGCTTTAAAATAAAAAACTCCCGCTAAAAAGCAGGAGCTTTTTTAAGCTAATTAATATTTCTATTCATTTTTCTTTTTAATTGATTTGCCATCTTCGCTTAATCTCGAGATATATTTTTCCGGATCATTTTTGAATTTCTTCAAACAATTCTTACAGCAAAGAGCATAAGTTTTACCTTTATACGTATAAGTTATTTCAGGATCTGCATCTTCTGTTGAAACCGGGCAGATTGTATTAAATACTATTGTGCTGTCTACAACAATTTTTATATCTTTTTTTTCATCTTTTGATTTTTCCTGTGCAAAAGTCAAAATGCCTGCACTGAAGATCAGCATCGTCACTATTAAAAGATTTCTTTTCATCGAACTACCTTTCTTTTTTATTTAGTTAAAAATTCTAGTCGTAAATCAAAAAAATCAATTTCATTTTTCGAATTTTGAGTTTGATTATTAAATTATTGATTATCAAATAACTTTTGCATTATCTTCCTGTATCCACCCGACTTTACCATCTTCCAACCTAATCTTAACCCAATTATCAACTTCATCTTCTAATCTTATTTTCAAACCTTCGTGAACAATAAATGCATCATTACTTGCCGGATCGGGAGAAAGTTTCACATTCACTGTATTTTCTATAACAATTCCATTTTTAACATTTAATTCTCTGTTAAGTTTAATCATTAAAAGCGAACAACTAAAAATCAAAAATAGTAAACCTGTTAAACCAGAGATTAAAACAATTTTTTGCTGTAAAACATTCTTTGCATAAAAATAAAATCCCACTGAGAATATAAAAAGGATATAAAAAATATATGATATAATTGTCCATCCCGAAGTTGAAAATAAAGCAAGTAATCCTTCCCACCAATCAAACAGGAAAAACTGTGGAAGAGATTCCAGCTTATCAATCGTTTTTAAGTTTGCAAGAGCGAGATTGTGTTTTATATCTTCATCACCGGGAGAAAGCCTTAATGCTTTTTCATAGTATAGAATAGCATAACCAATCTTACCTGATCTATAATAAGCATTGCCCAAATTATAAAAGAGCGAGGTTCCTTCATATCCTGAATTAATAAGCTGACGGTAAGATTCAATTGCTTTATCAAATTGCTTCTGCACAAAGTATTCATTTCCTTGTTGAAAAATTTGTTCTTCATTTTGTGAAAAAGTAAACGTAATATTGAAAAAGAATATTATGAGGATATAAGGTAATATGTTTTTATTTTTTTTATTCATACTTTTTTCGATTGTCAGTCTGAGCGTGTCGAAACTGATTGCTATACTTCATGTGATATTTCATTTTTATAACAGATTATATTTTCTTTCCTGAAACCGATTTTTCAATATCAATAATTAATTCAGATAATTCATTATACATATCATTCATCGCAGCCATACCATTACTTTCGGGTGCGAATCTTACAAACTCACATTTCTGTGCAGTCTTCCGGAATTTCTGTATAATATCATCGTGAACATTTCTTTTTTGCAATTCAAATACTGCCCTGTCAACTGAGAATTCAGCTTTGGGAATACGAAGTTTATCTTCAAGATAACCAAACAGTGCCTGTGATAACTCGGTATAGAACTCAACATCTTTATTTGCATTCATCAGGCTATAGGCAATCTTTAATCTGCTCTTAGCAACTTTCTGAGCTTTCTGATACCGTAATAATTGAACATTGGCTGAAAGTTTTTCATCTCTTTTCTTGAAAGCAATTAAGCCAACAATGGCAAATAGCGGAACGCCAACAGCTGCCCAGAAACCAAATTTATAAATCATCAATTCACTTTTTTTATTCAGATCATCCTCTGAAGTTTTAATATAGCGTATATCGTCGCTTAAAAGTTGAATATTTTCTTTGTTTAATCCGCTAATGTCAATATCTGCTGCACGATCACCTTGAATTACTTTAATAGTGTACAGTTGAGACGATAATGTGACATAAGATTTCCTGGCAGGATTGAAGAAAGAAAATTTAATCTCAGGAATTTCCTTTGTCCCCTGTGTCCTCGGAACAATTAAATACTCCAGAGTTTTTTTACCGGAAATTTTGCCGGAACGATTTACCTGTTCTGAAATTTTCGGATCATATTTTTCAACTCCGGGAGGAAGTTTGATTTCACTAACATCAAGAAGTTTTATGTTTCCTGTTCCGCTAAGATCTATTTTTAATGATACCGGTTCATTTGTTTTTGTTAATTCTTTATCAAGAGATGTAGTAAGCTTAAAATCACCTACAGCTCCTGCAAATGTTTCAGGTTTATTTTCTTCCGGGAGAGCAAGAACATTAACTTTCAATGTATTTGATTTAGCAAGATAGTCAACTGTTTCCCCTCTGCTGAAAGGATCTGAAAAAAAATCATCAAAAATACTATTACCTTTTTTCTTTTTCTGAATTACAACCGGAACATTTAATTCAAAAGGAGTTACAGAAAGTTCTCCAAATTGCGATGGGAATAACGCAACTTTTTTAAGAATACCAACTCTATATTGTTTGCCATCCAGAACTTCAGTAGTAAAGAGAATGTTTTTATCGGCATCAAGTTCTTCAGCCCAAAATCCTTTATACTGAGGAAGTTTGGTTACAGACATCTGTGATGCTATATTTAATCTTGTATAAAGCTTATAAGTAACAGTAATCTGTTCACCCTGATAGACTTTCTGTTTATCAGCAATTGCTTTAATAAAAAGATTCTGGCTAATCTCCTCATCAACAGAAACCTGGCTTTGCTGGTTTGGCTGCGATGTCCCTTTTACAAACTCAACAGTAATAGGATCTGATTTATATGTTTTCCCATTGAAATCAATTGATGCATTTCCGATTGTTACTTTTCCAACAGATTTTCCTTTAAGATAATAGGAAAATGATTTTGAACCGGACGAAACACCATTAATAAACTGCATGCTTGTTGATTGATTGGGACCGCTTAAAACATAAAAGTTACTAAGATCAGGAGGTGAAAAATTCTTCAGATTATTAACATTATTTGCAGTAAATGTAAATGAAACATCAAACTGATCATCCAATCCTATCTTGGAATGACTAACCGTTGCTACAAAAGTTTGCGCAAAATTCACCGAAGTTTGCATAACAACGAAAACCAGAACTATATATTTTATTATACTTTTAATCATCATATTATTTTAATTTTTATATTCCCTGAACTTACTCCTGATCTTGCTCTTTCAATTACCAATCTTTTTCCTTTTTAATTGGAGTACCGGTTTGTTTCCTTAGTTTCTTTTGAATATCCTGTTCATTGTTCTTTAATGCCTGCAATATTCTTTCAGCTTCTTCTTTGGAGATTTGGTTTTTCTGCTGCTGAGCTTTTGTATTATCCTGCTGAGTTTGCTGGTTCTGATCAGGTTTGTTTTGCTCATTTTGCTGCTCATCCTTTTTATCATTCTGCTGATTCTGATCTTTATTTTTATCCTGATCCTGGTTCTTATCTTTATTCTTGTCCTGGTCTTGATTTTGGTTTTGTTGATTCTGCTGTTTTTCTAACTGATCAAGAGCATAAGAAAGATTATACTTGGTTTCCTGGTCATTAGGGTTAATCTTTAAAGCATTTTTATAAGCTTCAATACTCTCCTTATACTTTTCAGATTTTAAAAGTGAATTCCCTATGTTGTGATGAGATTTTGCTTTTAACTCCGGATTCTCGGTCAATTCAAGTGATGAATAAAATTCCTTTATGGATTCATCAAACCTGTTCTGCTTATAATAAGCATCGCCGAGATTGAAGTGAGCTTCAAAACTTCCAGGAGCTTTTTCTTTACCTTTTTTAAAATTTACTTCTGCATCAGCAAATTCCTGATTATGGTATTGATCGACTCCATCATTTATTTCACTTCGCTGTGCAAAAATTGGAAATGAAATTATAGTAAAGATTATAAAAGATTTTATAATTCTCATGGTTTTAATTGTTTAATACCTAATTTTAAAATAAAATTAATAAACCATTTTGTTCGTCTTTCATTAAGAAAGAATTCGAAAATCAAAAAGAAAATAGCCGGCGCTAAAAAATAATAAAACCTGTCCTCGTAATCAGTAACCTTTTTTACCCCAAATTCAGATTTCTCAAGCTCAGAAAGATCTTCATAAATTTTATCCAGATGATCCTCATAATTTGAACCGCGAAAATATTCTCCATTTGCCGATGAAGCAATTTGTTTCAATATCTCTTCACCAAGCTTTGTAAGAACAACATTGCCCTGGTTGTCTTTCTTAAAGCCAGTTTGTTCTTGTCTAGCATTGTAAACAGGGATTGGTGAACCGCCTGTTGAGCCAAGCCCAATTGTATAAATTTTTATTTCTGCACTATTCGCTTCATTAACAACACTGGTAATATCTCCCTCATGATCTTCCCCATCCGTAATAACTATAATGACTTTTTCTGTTTCAACTTTTTTATCAAAAGATTTTAAAGCAAGTGAAAGTGCCGACCCAATTGCTGTTCCCTGGTTGGGAACAGAATTAAAATCAACTGCTGAAAGAAAAAGATTTGCTGCCGAGTAATCTGTAGTTAGCGGAAATTGCACATATGCATCTCCGGCAAAAATAATCAAACCGATTCTGTCTCCTCTCAACCTGTTTATAAGATTTGAAATCTGGTGCTTAGCTTTTTCAAGCCGGTTTGGTTTAATATCTTCTGCACGCATACTGTTTGAAACATCGAGAAGAATAAAAACATCAATCCCGGTTTGTTTAACTTCCTGCATTTTTGTTCCAACCTGCGGATTAGCTGCTGCAAATATCAGAAGCAATAAAGAAAAAACTATCAAACCAAATTTGACTGTATTTTTCAAACTACTGAACGCAGGAAATAAAATATTATGAAGCTTCTTTTCTGAAAAACTGTTAAGAAGCCTGGTTCGATTTTTCCGGTAAAACCAATACAAGATAATCAAGACCGGTATAATATAAAGTGCATGCAAATATTCCGGATAAGCAAATCTAAACATAACCTACGGCAGCTTTCTTAAAATTGTTCTTGATAATCCTAACTCAACAAGCAAAAGAATAATTCCTCCGCCAAGCCATGAGTAATAGAGCTCCTTAGCATTTCTGTAAGATGTTATTTCTACCCTTGTTTTCTCAAGTTTATCAATGGTATTGTAAATCTCTTTTAACTTTTTATTGTCTGTTGCTCTGAAATATTCTCCGCCTGTAAGCTGAGCTATTTCTTTCATAAGGGTTTCATCAATTTCAACCGGAACCATTTGGTAACGTGTTCCAAAAGGAGTTTGTATAGGATACGGAGCTTCTCCTCTTGTTCCAACGCCAATTGTATAAACTCTCAAATTATATGTCTTTGCAATTTGAGCTGCGGATATTGGATCGACTTCACCAGCATTATTAACACCGTCGGTCAATAACATAATAATTTTATTTTTTGCTTTACTTTATTTA
>CAZECH010000028.1:0-4016 GCA_964510675.1 uncultured Ignavibacteriaceae bacterium | reverse complement strand
TAAGACGATTAACACCATTTGCAATTGCATTCCCTATTGCTGTTCCATCTTCAATCATTCCGCTTTTTATATCACCTAAAAGATTTCTTAACACAGAATAATCAATTGTGAGAGGACATTGTGTAAATGCATCCCGTGCAAAAACAACAAGACCAATTCTATCCGAAGTTCTTGCTTGAACAAATTCATCAATAACATCTTTTGCTGCTTCCAGCCTGTTTGGTTTTAAATCTTCAGCAAGCATACTCCCTGAAATATCAAGAACCATCGTAATATCAATTCCTTCGGTATAAATATTTTCACCTGATTGAAAATTCTGTGGTCTTGCTAATGCAATTATCAATAGAGCAACTGCAATCATTCTTAAAATTATCGGCAGATATTTTACTCTTTCCCTCCAGGTTGGTTTCAATCCTTTAAAGATATTTAAAGAAGAATAATTAATAGCAGGCTGTGATTTTCTTCCTTTTAACCAATACCATAATGCCATTAAAGGGATAATAAAAAGAAAATACAAAACCCAGGTATATGCAAAAGTTATATTACCCAGCATTTCTAAAAACCTCACTGCCGGTTTCTTTTTCTTTTGGAATAGTCTTCTCTACTATTTGATAAGCCTGTTTCAACATTTCAACATTTACGCCGGCTAAAGGATTATACTTAGCAAACTTCACAAGATCCGCATTATTCAGGAACTCCTCCGTAGTTTGCAAAATATCAGATGTATCATATCTCTCTTTTAATCTTCTTAAAGCTTCAGTTGTTGTTAACTCAAGAGCCGGGAGATAAAACCTGTCTTCAAAATACCTGCGGATAATTTCTGTAATTCTTGAATGATATTCTTTTACCAATCCTTTCTGCCATATTTGCTCTTCTTCAAGCTGATGAAGATTATTTAATGCAGTAATATAAGATGGAATTCGTGGCATAAATTCCTGAATTTCTTTCCCTTCATGTTTCTTCTTATATCTTCTGTAAAGGAAATAAGCTAAAGCAGCAATTACAGCGGCAATTAACAGATAAAGAAGAATCATTTTCCAATCAAGTGGAATCCTAATCGGTTCTTTTACATCTTTTATATCTTCGCCGGGATTTACCTTTACTTTACGAACAGAAAAAGTAATTGGATTAGTATATGCCATTAAAAATGTAGTATCCTTCCCTGTTTTATATCCAACAGGAATTCCGGAAATCGAAATATCCATTGAATCATAAACAGAAACTATATACCTGAACTCCACAACCTGTTTACCATTCTCTTCAAGAAGTAAAGGCTGTTCCTGCTTAATTAGTTCAATATCTTTAAAAATATCCTTTAAAAGGGGATTCGATACAATTATTCCTTTATCATATTTTACTTTTAAAGTTAAATTGATATAATCGCCAATAAGATAATTACTGGAATCAGTATAAGCTCTTGCAGAAATATTCTGAGCATAATTATTAAATGCTAAGATGAATAAAAGTAAAAATATTTTTTTTACCATCTTTTCTCGCGCTTTCTGAAAAACTGAACAAGCGGTGTTACATAATTCTGTTCAGTATTAACTTCAATACTATCCAGCCTGCTTGATATGAATAAAGATTTTCTTGCATCTTTAATTTTTTGCCTTATATCTTTAATTACCTTCTGAACTTTCTCATCGCTTGTATCAATCCATCTTTCTTCACCTGTTTCAGTATCCGCAAATTTTATCATTCCTATCTTAGGTAAAGTAAATTCTCTCCTGTCATTCAGAACAATGCCAATCAAATCATGTTTTTTCCCAACCATTCTTAATATTTTTTCATAACCTTCATCCATAAAATCCGAAATAAGAAACACAATGCTTTTCCTCTTTATTGCATTGTTCATATACTCCAAAGCAGATTTAATGTTCGTCGCTTTTCCTTTTGGTTCGAAAGAAAGAACTTCACTAATTACTCTGAGAACATGCTTCTTCCCTTTTCTTGGAGGGACAAATTTTTCAATCTTATCTGTAAAGAGAATTAAACCAACTTTATCATTATTCTTCATAGCAGAGAAAGCAAGTATTGCACTTAATTCTGCCGCAATCTGATGTTTTGTTTTTTCAACTGTTCCAAAAAGTAGAGAGCCGCTAAGATCAACAAGAAGAATTACAGTTAGTTCTCGTTCCTCTTCAAATATTTTTATAAAAGGATGACCGAATCGTGCTGTTACATTCCAATCAATGTTTCTTATATCATCGCCAAACTGGTATTCACGTACTTCGGAAAATTCCATTCCCCTTCCTTTAAATACAGAATGATATTCTCCGGAAAAGACCTGGTTAACCAATCCTCTTGTTCTTATCTCAATTTGCCTGACTTGTTTTAATAATTCTTTAGTCAGCATTATAACTCACACTCCTGTAAAGTTTGCGTGGAGATTTTATTAGTCACTCTGAGCAAAGCGAAGAGTCTCATTTTTTTAGTAAAATTTTGGATTCTTCCTCCCTTCGTGACTCAGAATGACAATACTCTTGCAATCTTATTAAAAGATGATTTAATCCTTTTTCCATCTTTATGGTACTTCAATCTTATTTAAAATTTCCTGTATAATATATTCAGAAGTTATATCCTCAGCTTCTGCTTCATATGTAACAGCGACTCTGTGCCTTAAAACATCAAGACAGATTGCCCTGACATCTTCAGGAATTACATAACCTCTTCTTTTTATGAATGCCATAACTTTAGAACCAAGTGCAAGATTAATTGAAGCTCTTGGTGAAGCACCATAGCTTATTAAATCAGAAAGTTTATCAAGTCCAAAGTCTCGTGGAGTTCTTGTCGCAAAAACAATATCAAGAATATATTTCTCAATCTTCTCATCAACATAAACTTCATGAATAAGATCCCTTGCTCTAAGAATATCCAAAGGTGTAACAACCGGCTGAATCTGTACAGGTAAAACATCAACATTTTGCTTCATTATTCTGGATTCTTCTTCACGAGAAGGATAAGTGATTTTAATTTTCAACATAAACCTGTCAACCTGTGCTTCAGGTAAAGGATATGTGCCTTCCTGTTCAATCGGATTTTGAGTTGCAAGTACAAGGAATGGTTCTTCAAGTTTAAATGTCGATTCACCAATTGTAACTTGTCTTTCCTGCATTGCTTCAAGAAGTGCACTTTGTACCTTTGCAGGAGCTCTGTTTATTTCATCAGCAAGAATAAAGTTTGAAAAGATAGGGCCTTTGCGAATGAAAAAATTTGATTCTTTCTGGTTGAAGATCATTGTTCCGATAAGGTCAGCGGGAAGAAGGTCAGGTGTGAATTGAATACGCTGGAATTTTGCCTTTATAGCAAAAGCCAGAGTTTTTATTGCCAGCGTTTTTGCCAGACCTGGTACACCTTCAAGCAGAATGTGCCCATTACCCAGTAATCCAACAATCAGCCTTTCAACCATTGCTTTCTGCCCGACAATCGCTTTACCAATTTCATTAAAAAGGAGATCTACAAACGCACTCTCCTGTTTTATTTTTTCGTTCAATGCAGTTATATCCAAATTAACCTCATAAGTATTATTAAATATAGATTACTTTAGAAAAGTAATAAGATTAGACGAATGCAAACATAAAAACGTTGCACTTTTGTTTCAATGCAAATAATTTTTATTTATCCTGAAAACAGCAAACTTAAGGTAAGAAGTTTCAGGCATAACAGGAAGCTTTGGATGATCTAAAGAAGCGCCGTTAAAATGAATCTGCTGAATCTTCTTTCCACATTTTACCGCAGCCTGATTTATTGTTTTTAGGTATTCTTCCTCAGAAAGATGATGCGAACAGGATGAAGTTGCTAGAAAGCCTCCATCATTAATAACCTGCATTGCCAGCTTATTGAGTTTTTCGTAACCTTTTATAGCTGTGGTAAGACTCTTTTTATTTTTAGCAAATGCCGGAGGATCTGAAATTACTAAATCAAAAAACTTCTTATGCTCTATACATTTGTTCAGGTAATCAAAAACATCTTCAGTAATAAATTCACTTTTAGATTTGAAATTATTAAGCTTAAAA
>CAZECH010000027.1:7940-14925 GCA_964510675.1 uncultured Ignavibacteriaceae bacterium | reverse complement strand
TAAAATCTGCTTTTCAAGGATTATCTTTGCGTGAAACTCAATATTAGCTGCGGAAGGGATGTTTTGCGAAAGCTTGCTCAGATAAACAGCTCCGCCTGCTTCTTCAAGGTTTCCGCGTTTCTTTAGTTCTTCGTAGAGAGTTACGGTATCGATAGGTTCATCGGATTCGAACAAGGAGACCATCGCCTCAAAAATTATTTTGTGAGCCTTTACATAAAAGCTTTCCGCGTTCAGCATCTCCAGTGCTTTTGGAACAGCTTCTTTTTCAATCATCATCGCACCGAGAACAGATGCTTCAATCTCAGGTGCGGCAGGTGGTTTAACATCTGCAGGAACGATTTTATCTAATTCGTATCCGTTATTTCCGTTTCTTCTTGTCTTAGCCATTTAAAATTCTTTAATGAGAGGTTTTAGTTATTCACAAATTATTAACATTGTTTTAATTTTTTTACACAATGAAAAAATAGGCAGCGAAATGTGGTTATGCAAGTTAATTCTTTATCTGGGAATATTATCATAAAGAACATTTAAGCAATCGCCAAGGTAGAGTTTGTTCATAAAAAAGAATCAAGGGAAATTTTAAGTAAAAATAAAAAAATAGGTAACAATCTGTAGGGATTTTGTGCAATTGTAATTCCTGTAGGGATATAGCGAACTATGTCCCTACAAAAGAAAAAGATAAAATTATTTCATCAGTAACATTTTACGTGTTAGAGATGCTTCTCCCAAAATATTTAATTTATAAAAATATATGCCGCTTGATAATGCGGAAGCATTAAATTTAACTTCATAAATACCAGGCTGTTTTTCTTCATTAACCAGTGTTGCAACTTCATTTCCTAATACATCATAAACTCTCAAACTCAAAAAACCGGAATTCGCAATCTGAAATAAGATATTGGTTATTGGATTAAAGGGATTTGGATAATTTTGATAAAGTTCGAAATTATTGGGTAAATTTTTCTCTTCAACAATGTCCACCGTTCCGGAAGGCAATGTTATTTCATATAGCTTCGGGCTTGGATTAGTCGGAAACCATAAACCTGTTTCCATTACATAAATTTTGTTTTCGACCATTTCAATTCCTAATGGTGCGTTAAAACCATAGACAAGACGTGTTACTTCTGCCGTGTAAATAGTATCACCAACCTTATTTAGACTCACATGCAAAAGATCCTGGCTTGTATCTGCAAAAGGTTGAAATGTACTGCCTGCTGCAAGACTAATGACAAAACCTCCACCCTTTAAATCACCGATAACAACTGAATCGTTGTCAAACACAATTCCATTAACAGAACGATGCGGAGTAAAAGTAGTTATAGTTAGGCCAAGTATACTTGCATCTTTTACTTGTCCTATTACGGTATCACGAAATTTATCTCCAACGAGTCCCGAATTCATTATCGGATCGGTGAAAATAATTCCTTCTGGAAGGGATGGATATGAAGTGTCATTATAAAATGTGGCATAAAGATCTCCACCTCCGTAGGCAAGCGGGTTTAAAAGGGGATCATTCATTGGATCATAAGGAGTGAACTGTTGGGGAGTATTGTTTCCTCCGATTCTCCAAGGAAATCCGTAATGATTTCCTTCTTGAATCCAATTCATTTCTTCAGGATCATCTCTATCACCGGAATTTTCTACACCAAAGAGATCCCCATTCCCGGCATAAGCAAAATCAAACGTATTACGGATTCCATCAGCCATTACATATCCATTTGCAAGAAGCGAATCCCAATCATTCTGCAAAATAATATTATTTCCATTTACAGGCAGTTTAAAAATTAAAGAAGTCAGAGGGATTTCACGAAGCCCTCCTTCACGCTCTTCTCCATGATCAGTCCTGGCTCCGCTGTTTACATAAACATAGTTATTGTTTGGGTCAACTATTACGCCGCTCATTCTGTGGTTGTAATCAACACCATAATTATACTCTACTGTTTGAGCAAGTATAGACCATGTTATATTTTCACTACCAAGACTCACGGGAACTCCTTTTGCAATTTTCCCTATGCTATTTCCTGTTTGTCCATTAGATGAATTGCCAACTACATATAAGGTACCATCAGAACCAAAAGCCATTCCTAAAGTTCCGGTTAACCCATGATCGGATTGTTGATAAACTGTTGTAAATGTAACCCCGCTACTATCCGTATTAAAATTAACTCTCTTAATATCTCCATTCGTTTGAAGAGTATATAAATATCCTGTTGAATGATCAAATGTAATTCGTAATGAATTATTAGAGACAGTGCCTAATTGTCTAATGGTAATATCCGGACGGTTAGAAACTGGTTGTGCATTTAGAAACGATACCTGAATAAGAATAAAAGTGAGTATAGTATATTTTATTCTATTGAAAGAAAAAAACTGAGTATCTCCTTCTTTTTTCATAAGATAGTTTTTTATGATTGCTTTTACCTTGGTTTAAATAAATATACCAATCTTTCATACCAGGTCAAACAATATAGAACGAAACATTTTTTCGGAACAAATGTGGAGAGACATAACACGCTATGTCTCCACATTATAATTTTAGATACGTGATGAATAAAGAAAGAGAAGTATAACTTTTTATTTCATCTCATCATATAATTGCCTGAACTTCTGCACATCTTCCCAGCAAGGTCTCTTCCAGTTCGGGTTTCTTAGAAGTGCGGCAGGATGATATGTAACCATAACTTTCGCCCCTCTGTATTCAAACAATTGTCCCCTCAGTTTTGTAAGAGATTCTCTTTGTTTAAGCAAACCTTGTGCTGCTGTTAATCCCAGGCAAAGTATAAGCTTTGGTTTAATTAAATCTATCTGTTTTTTAAGATATGGTAAACACGCTTCCATTTCTTCTGCAGTAGGTGTACGGTTACCGGGCGGACGACTCTTAACGACATTCGCTATATAAACTTCTTCTCGTTTAAAATTTATTGCCTTGAGAATATCATTCAGCAGCTTGCCTGCGCGACCAACGAATGGTTCACCTTGTGCGTCTTCATCAGCACCAGGCCCTTCTCCAACTACCATTACATCTGCATTCGGATTACCAACTCCAAATACAAAATTCGTTCTGCTTTTATAAAGTGGGCATTTGGTGCATTTATTAATCAGCTTATCAAGCTCTTCAAGTGATGTGGCTTTTTCCCAACTTTCTTTGCTTTCAAAAAGGAGCGTTTCATCCTCTTTACCATTATGAATTTTAGTGATGACCACAGTTTTTCTTTTTAAGGTCGCACTGGTTAATAGTTCATCACCAAAAAAATCTTTCTGGTCTTTTAATGCTTCTATAAGATGTTTTTTGAATTCGTTCATTGTAAATAGACCTAGTGTTTCCAAGTGAACTTCATGCCTTGTGGTAAAAGAAGGCATGAAGAACATAAAGATTTACTAAGATATTTTTAAAATTTCAGTTAAGATATTATTTGCTGCCTGGAATTTTGACTGAAGAGGAAAACTTTTTTTCTTACCTGATTTATCAATTATAACAATCTTATTTGTATCGTATTCAAATCCACTTTTCTTTTCAGCCAAAGAATTTAAAACAACCATATCGAGATTTTTTTCTTTTAACTTTTTGATAGCATTCTTCTCGGCATTATTTGTTTCGAGAGCAAAACCTATAATTTTCTTTCCACCAGTTCCGCTTATGGAATCTTTTTTAATTGATGAAAGGATATCTTCCGTTTGAGACAAGCTTATTGAATTAAGTTTAGCTTCTTTCTTTATTTTCTGCTTAGATAATTCTGCGGGTTCATAATCTGCAACTGCAGCAGCCATAACAAGAATATCATTATTTTTTAGTTCTCTAGTAACTGCGATTTTCATTTCTTTAGCTGATCTTACTTTAACCAACTTAATTTCCGGGTAAGCAATTTCGTTTGAGGGACCCGAAACTAAAGTAACTTCAGCTCCACGTAAAAATGCTGCTTTAGCCAGCCAATAACCCATCTTACCGGATGATCTGTTCCCAATAAATCTTACAGGATCAATATCCTCATAAGTTGGTCCTGCTGTAACTAAAATTTTTTTACCAACTAAATCTTTCTTAATACCTGAAATAACAATTTCAGCTGCATCAATTATTTTATTTATATCTGCCATCCTACCTAAACCCGAAAGCCCGCTTGCAAGCTCTCCTTCTTCTGCATAAACGATGTAATGACCAAGTTCCTCAAGCTTTTTAATATTAGAGTAGGTTACTTTATTCTGGTACATATCAACATCTGCAGCCGGAACAACCATTAAATGTGCGCGTGCAGCAGAAGCAAGAGTTGTTAAAGCGTTATCAGCAAAACCATGAACAATTTTTGCTACTGTATTTATTGTTGCCGGGGCAATTAAAATAAGATCAGCCCATTGTGCATAATCAATATGCCAGGTAGTTTCATCAGTTCCATTTTGCTGAGACTCCGGAAAGATATTTACAATAACCGGGTTACCTGAAAGTGTGGAAAAAGTAAGCGGGGCTACAAACTGAAGAGCTGAAGGAGTCATAACAACTCGTACTTCAGCACCACGGTTTTTTAATTCTCTAGTTAAATAACATGCTTTATAAGCGGCTATGCATCCCGTTACTCCAAGAATAATCTTTTTATTACGGAACGCATCATTAGGCATTTAGATTTAATACTTAAGATTTAGAATAAATTACTTTTTATAATCATACCCGATTTTCCCATCGAGTAATTCTTTTATTGCCTGTATTTGAGGTTTTTCTCTAACTTCAAGTTCCAATGCGATTTTTAACTGGGCAGGATTCTGAATATCCTCGCCGTCTTCTTCTGTTGTTGGCTGTGGAACGGTGCTTAACAATGCATTGAATTCCATTTTTTGTTCATCATTTATTTGTCGTGCTCTTTTAGATGAAACAATCACAGCTTCATAAACATTTGCGGTTTCCTTATCAATTACTCTCAGATCGATTGGTTCGATATTCATTAACTATTTCTCCTTACTGGTTATTTTCTTAATTAAACTTTTTAGCTCAGATACTGCAATATTTAAATCTTTATTAACTATAAGATAATCAAATTTATCCTTATGGCTCAATTCCATTTTTGCCCGCTCAATACGCTTTATAAGGTCGTTTTCATCCTCAGTTTTCCTGTTTTTCAATCTTTCAACAAGAACCTCAAAACTGGGGGGTGAAATATAAATTAAAATTGCATCAGGGTAAATAGCTTTAATTCTTAACGCTCCTTTTACATCAACTTCCATAAGAACATTAATTCCGCTATTAATTCTTTCCTCTATAAAACGTTTGGGGGTTCCATAATAGTAATCGTAAAATTTTTCCCATTCAATAAAATCATTCTCATCAATTTTTTTTAAGAATTCTTTTTCAGTAATAAAGTGATAATCAATTCCATCATTTTCATTCTCACGCTTTTTTCTTGTAGTTGAAGAGATTGAAAAAGCCATTTCGGGAAAACTTCTCAGGATATTTTTTACTAAAGTTGTTTTACCGGTGCCGCTTGGTGCAGAAACAACAAATATTTTCCCTTTGCTGGTTTTCAATTCTATTCAATGTTCTGTATCTGTTCGCGGATTCTTTCTATTTCTTCTTTTATCATAACTGCACTACGCGTTATTTCAGTAGATAATGATTTAGACGAGATTGTATTTGCTTCCCTGTTCATTTCCTGGCAAATGAAGTTGATTTTTCTTCCCGGATCTTCATCACGCTCTAAGCTTTCAAGAAAAAATTTAAGATGGCTTCTCAATCGAACACATTCTTCTGTGATGTCCGATCTTTCAGCAATTATAGCAAGCTCCATTTCAAGTCTGTCGTTATACTGAGTTATGTCTTCAACTAACGCCTTAATCTTATCTTTTATTAATGAGAAATATTCTCCAACGCTTTTAGATGATTCATTCTCAATTACCTGAGCTTTTTCTTCAATGCTTTTTATCCTACCGACAAGATCTTTTAACAGTTCCCCGCCTTCATTCTTTTTCATTTTAAGAAGTTCTTTTACAGCATTATCCAGTGCTTCTTTAACAAGCCTGAATTCCTCCTCTCCAAATTCAAGTTCGTCAGGAAGGAAAAATTCTTTAAATGAAAGAATATGTTCAATCTTTATTTTGTCAGTAATCCCTGCCGTCTTTTTAAGATCTTTTATAAAACTTAGAGAAGCTTTCAACTTCTCCTTATTTACGCTGGGAATACCAGAATCTTTTTCATTCATCTTTATGCTGATGAATGTAGTTATTTTGCCTCTTTTAATTTTACTTTTTAAAATTTCCCGCAATTCATACTCTTTACTCTGAAGAGAAGAAGGTAGTTTAAAAAAAAGATCGAGATACCTGCTGTTTACACTTTTTATCTCAGCCTCAATGGAGATATTTTTATTGCCGGATGTTCCCCTGCCATATCCAGTCATACTGTAAATCATAAATTCCTTTCACTATAAAAGAATGAAGTAAGAAAAAATAGTCAATTCTTTTAAGCTAAACAAAGGGAGGAATATCGGGGTATTGAGTTATGGGAATGATGAATTCCAGTAATTCAAACCACGTTTGATGTAATACGGCACACCATTATTCCAAAACGTACTGATATCTAATATCAATTAGCTCATTAAAAAATTGATCAAAACGCTTCCCCGATTCCGAAATGGAATTCAAAATTATCCCAGACTTTTTTTCCAAAAATATATTTCTTGTCTACAGGGTCATAAAGCTTAAATGCAAGATCAAATCTGAAAGGAGCTACAGAAGTGTAAATACGAATTCCAAACCCGGCAGCAAGAGCTACTTCATCAAACCTAAAGAATTTATAACCAAGCCATGTATTCCCATAATCAAGAAATACGGCTGTACCAAAACTTTCAAAAAATCTTAACCTCGATTCAATTGAACCTTCAAGAAGGAAAGTTCCGCCTTTTACGTTAACACCTTCCGAAAGAAATCCGGGAACATCCGGTGTACCTGTAGGAACTAATTCGTTTGACCTCCAACCTCTTACTGAGTTGGAACCACCGGCATAAAATGT
>CAZECH010000027.1:0-7840 GCA_964510675.1 uncultured Ignavibacteriaceae bacterium | reverse complement strand
CTAATTCGTTTGACCTCCAACCTCTTACTGAGTTGGAACCACCGGCATAAAATGTCCTGTTAAAAGGAATGCCGCCATAATCGCCTACAAAAGCCTGGAGATATCCTAATTTAATCTTGGTTCCAAAAATGTAATTCCTTATTCTTCCCAAGGAACCAAAGAGTGAACCTGTAACAACAGCTTTATAGAAAAGAGCTCCCACATAATCATTTTTAAATATCTTTGAAACAAGGTAAGGTAATGAGTTTGCTTCTTCTAACTGGAAAGATAAGTTATAGCCTCTTGTAGGAAAAACTAAATTATCAATGGTGCTCGATCCGAACTCAGCACCTATTATTGAAATTAATTTTCTTGAAAGGCTATCATTAAAAGTTCTGTAAACTTCATTGCTCACCTCAACGTTGTATGAAGTTTTAATAAAATTGACAAAAGTATAACGGGGCATTTCAAATTCAAGCGAAAGTTTTGAACCGAATCTTGTATTGTTAATTACTGACTGTTTATCTATTGTTATATAATTTTCAAGTGTGGCATAAATAGGTCTATTATACCGAAACGGTTGCTGCAGGACAATTCTCGAATCAAAATAACCAAGCAATGTTGTATCACTGACTGAAAATTTTTTAATAAGGCTTCCGAAACCAACATTAAAAATATCCTGCACACCAAAAGATGAACTAATTGTAAGCTTTCTTGCTTTACCTAGAAAATTTTTTCTGACGTAAGTTGCACCCAAACCTATGTTGAAGGCATGCTGTTGGTTATTCATTATAATTTCCGGTGAGAGTTCATTCATTAATCCAATGGAGCTTGTAACAATCAATGGAATATCTGTACTTGTTACACTGTCTTCATCGGGAGTTGAAAGCGTAACTGAAGAGAACAAACCTGTCCTGTAAAGTCTAACCTGGCTTCTTCTCATTTTTTCAAGATTAAAAACAGAACCCGGGAATAACCCGGTCAGATCACTTATAAGTTGATCTTCAACAAAAGGTGCACCTTCTCCATCTTTCTTAACAATAATGGTATCTATAGAATAAGATCTTCCAGGACGAAAATAATAATTCATATCGGCTTTATTTTTAACAGTATCTCGGAAGACAACCATGCTATCAAACCGCGCAAAAATAAAACCATTGTTATTAAGTATCTCTAAAACTTTTTCTATTCTTAATTGAATTTCATCCTGATTATATCTGTTTCGCTGATCAACATATACATCTCTTCTTATATATCCTATTATAAAATCAGGAACTTCGCTCAAACCGTTGAGATAGAAATCGCCGTAAGTTGATGGGGTGCCTTCCTCGACAATGTAAGTAAGTGTTATATCTTTATCAGAGGTATCAATATCATATCTGTAAGAAAATTTAGCTTCAAAAAAACCAAAGGCAGTATAAAAGGATTGGAGAGCATTTAAATCAATCGGGATATTTGAGGAATCAAAATAAGCAGGTGGTGCGCCAAGCCCTGTAAAAGAGTTCAGGAATTTATACATCCACCATGGAGTTTCTTCAGAAAAGATTACTGAAATAAGTGTACCTGAAGAGAATACCTGGTTACCTTCGAACTGAATAGATTCAAGCTCATAATTTTCCTGCTGTGGAAAGACTTCAACGAATAGCAGAAGAAAAATAATTACAGGAAGAACTTTATTAATTATCAAAGTACTGCTCTTCTGCTAATCATCAAATTCAATATCATGTGATACTAACACAAGTGCGGGAAAATCTTTTTTAAGTGCATTAAGTAAGAATTTCCTTATATCATCGTTCTTAATATTTTCAGAAAGATAAAGCGATGTTCTTTTAGAACCTGCAACAAGATGTGAGGAATAAACTTCTTTATTTTTGTAATCAACGATGTAGCTAAAAACTTCTCCTCCGCCCGATCCTAAGAAATAATTACCGGAATTATAATAAAGTAATTCATAATTCAGAGAAGGCAGTTTTATTTTGTCTATATATCCATTACTTAAGGAGCCGTCGAGTAATTTAGTTTCATAAACCTTTTTAGGCTTTTCTTTGGAAATATCCATTACGGCAAATTTAATTCCCCATTCTTCTTTTGTATTGATTTCCAATCCAGCAGCAATTTCTTCCTGCTTATCATCATTAAAGAATCCAAGGAAAGTTAATTTGGTATCACTTCCCAAAATATTTTTTGCTTCTTTCATTTGAACTGCAGGATCTCTATAATCCTTTAAAGGGGCTTTATTATTTTTTTCCTCCTGTGAATCTCCGCAGTTAAAAATAAGAAGTGGTAATAAAATAATTGCGGTAATCAAAAATCTATTTAATAACAACTTTAGTTCCTTTCTCTGTTACACTTAAGATTTCATCAATGCTTTCATTCTTTAAAGCAATTGAACCATCCGTCCAGTTAAAAACAAACGGAAGATTTTTAACTATATAATTCAACCTGCCAATACCATGAATTCCTACATTGGTACCAAGAGCTGTTTCCAACTTTGGATAATCATCATAATAAAACTCGAACTTCAACTGGTCAAATTCATGCTGTGTTATAACTCCTCTTCTTAAAGCTTCCATTCCATCCTCAAGATTCGGGTAATTTAACTTTAGAAATTTATAATATTTATGTGCAGTATCAAGATCGCAAATTTTATACACACCTACGGGAGTAGCAAAATCATTTGCTCTTGTTTTAGTAACTGAAATATTCTTCCCAAAATTTGCCCTGTATGATTTTATAAGGACTGTATCTTCATATATACTTAAAGTAAAATTTTTCCTGTCAACTAATATGTTAACATTTTCCAACTTAGTAAATCCTTTGTTTAACATTTCTTCTTCAAGAGTATTTTCAAGGGAGTTGATAATTATTCCATAAACAATTACACCAATAATAAAAATAAAAATGCCTGCGGTCATGAAAAAAACATTTTTTACCGTATTCTTATTAATGAAGTTAGAGAATTTTATATCTCTGAACCTCGGGTATTTTTTTTCGCTTACTTCCATTTATTTATGATATATTGCAGTCCTTTTAATTTTATCACAGGTGAAATCTAATCAGAAAAAACCAACAATAAAAAAAAAGGCGAATTCAAAATTCGCCTTGCATAATATTAAAACGAGGAGGACAAAACTTCCTACACTTCCATAATTTCCTTTTCTTTATGCTTAAGTACATCATCAACAAGTTTTATATGATCATCAGTTAATTTTTGTACTCTATCTTCGGCAATTTTTAACTCATCCTCGGACATCTTTTTCTCTTTTTGTTTTCTTTTCAGATGTTCGTTTGCATCTCTCCTAATGTTCCTTACTGCTATTTTAGAATCTTCACCAAATTTCTTTACAAGTTTTACAAGCTCTTTTCTTCTCTCCTCATTTAATGGAGGAATCGGAATACGCAAATTTGTCCCATCACTTACCGGATTAAAACCAATATTGGCTTCAAGTATTGCTTTATCAACTGCGGCTAGAATGGATTTATCCCAGGGTGTATAAGATAAAGAATGAGCATCAAGAACGGTAAGATTTCCGGTTTGGTTAATGGGGGTCATATTACCATAATAATCTATTTTAATTCCATCAAGTAAAGCAGTGGTGGCTTTTCCGGATCTTATTCTTGCAAGTTCACTTCTTAAAGCTTCGAGAGATTTATCCATTCTTGCTTTAGCATCTTTTATCGTTTGTTCCATTATAAACCTCTCAAAATTTTTCTATTAAAAATAAAACTCAGGTTTCTTCTAATGTTTTTTCTTCATCATGTATTACCGTACCTACCATTTCACCTCTGACGAGCTTGAGCAAATTACCAGGTAAATCCATATTAAAAACAACCATCGGCAAATTATTTTCCTGGCAAAGACTTACGGCCGTTAAATCCATAACTCTTAAATTTTTCTTTAACACATCAAGGTATGTAATCTTATCAAACTTAAATGCAGAAGGATTTTTTTCAGGATCTGAATCATATACTCCATCTACTCTTGTCCCTTTAATGATAGCATCAGCTCCAATTTCAACCGCCCTGAGTGAAGCCGCAGTATCGGTACTGAAATAAGGATGCCCGGTACCTCCTCCAAAAATAACAACTCTTCCTTTTTCAAGATGCCTCAAGGCCCTTCTTCTGATATAAGATTCAGCTATCTCTTCCATTTTTATCGAACTCAAAAGGCGTGTGAAAATCCCTTTTTTCTCAATTGCATTTTGCAGTGCAAGTGAGTTTATTAAAGTAGAAAGCATTCCCATCTGGTCGCCTGTTACCCTGTCAATTCCCTGATCACCTGCACTCAAACCACGGTATATATTTCCGCCTCCAATAACAATTCCAAGCTCAACACCTTCATCATGAACTTTCTTAACTTCATTTGCAAAAAACTCAAGCACTTTATGATCAATCCCAAAACCTTTATCTCCCATAAGGGATTCACCACTTAACTTAAGAAGAACTCTTTTGTATTTGAGTTTATTCATTCAATTATTTTTCTTTGTGGTTAAAATATAAAAAAAGGTCTTAAAATATTAAGACCTTTAGTGGAAATTTATTTTTTTTCATCTCCCAGATGAAATCGCCTGAACCTATTAATTTTTACTTCCGATCCATTCCGGGAGTTAAATTCTTTAATAAGATCACCAATTGTTTTAGCATTATCCTTAATATAAGCCTGCTCAACCAAACAATTTTCCTGGTAGAACTTATTTAACCTTCCCGCAGCAATTTTCTCAAGAATGTTTTCCGGTTTTCCTTCCTTGCGTGCAAGTTCTTTATAAATATCCATTTCTTTATCAATAATTTCTTTAGGCACTTCCTCACGATAAGTACAAATTGGTTTCATTGCAGCAATCTGCATGGCTATATCTTTACCAATTAAAGCAAAATTGTCCTTTGAAGATTGAGCTTTATCAAACAAAACAATTACACCGAGTTTTGAACCAGGATGAATGTAATCTATGGCTATACCTTCATTAAGTTTTTCAATGATGAATCTTGATACTTCTATCTTTTCACCAATCCTCCCCAGGATTTCAGTATGCCTCGTCTTCAAATCCGGATTTTTATTAAAAAGTTCTTCAACATTTGATGGACGTGAATTTACAATCGCTTTGAGAACTTCATTTGTGAAATTTATAAAGTCTTCACTCTTTGCGACAAAATCAGTTTCACAGTTAACTTCAACAATAACACCCGTGTTTCCGTTATCAGTAATTGTTGAAAGAATTAATCCTTCATTAGCAGTTTTTTCTGCTCTTTTAGCAGCAACAGCCGCACCTTTCTTTCTAAGTATTTCAATTGCTTTTTCGATATCTCCATTGGCCTCGGTGAGAGCCTTTTTACAATCCATCATGCCTGCACCGGTTTTTTGTCTTAACTTATTAACTAAAGCAGCAGTAATTTCCATTTTAGAATTTATTCCCTTTTATAATTAATTAAATGACCTCACTCAGGTTTATCCTTCGTTTCTTTTCTTTTCGAAGCTTCTTCTTTTACTTTTAAAGCTTCTTCTTTTGCTTTTGAGGCTTCTTCTTTTACTTTTAAGGCCTCTTCTTTTCTTTCAGCTTCACGTTCTTTCTTTATTCTTTCCTTTTCAGCAGCTTCTTCAGCTTTTAATTCTTTAGCTTTAGCAGCACCGGCAAGTACTGAATCAGCCATATATTTAATAATCAGCTCTATTGTTTTAACAGCATCATCATTGGCCGGAATCAGATGATCAACTTCATCTGGGTCGCAATTAGTATCAACAATCGCATAAACAGGAATGTGGAGCCTTCTGGCTTCTTTTACTGATATAGATTCTTTTTTAATATCAACAACAAACAAAGCTCCAGGTAAACGTGACATTGTTTCTACACCTTCCAGAATTTTTTTCAGTTTATCCTTTTCTCTTGTCAGAAATAATCTTTCTTTTTTAGTAATCTTATCGAAGGTTCCGTCCGTCTCCTGTTTTTCAATATTATTTAATCGTTTAATACTTTTTCTAATTGTAGCGAAATTAGTTAACATTCCACCAAGCCATCTCTCGCTTACCCAATTCATATCAACTCTTCTTGCTTCGGATTCAATAACTCCCTTTGCCTGTTTTTTAGTACCGACAAATAAAATCTTTTTACCTTCAGCAACCACTTTGGAAAGATTCTCAGCAGCTTCAAAAAGGTAAGTTTGAGTTTTCTTTAAATCAATTATATGAATGCCATTCTTTTCCATGAAAATGAATGTTTTCATTTTGGGATTCCAACGGCGAGTTAAGTGACCGAAGTGAGCACCAGCTTCAATTAGCTGAGTTAATTCAACCTTTTGCATTTTGTCTCCTGTTTACTCCCGCTTTAGCGGGATCTTCTACTTCCTTCATCTTTACCTTTCATCCCGAATTTTGGGACACAGGAGGTAAATCAGAAAGTATGAATGATTATTGTTAATTAAAAATTATCTCTTAGAGAACTGGAATCTCTTTCTTGCTTTTGGTTGTCCGTATTTTTTCCGTTCAACCATTCGCGGATCTCTTGTTAAGAAACCTTCTATTTTAAGCTTTGGCCTGAAATCAGGATTTATTGATAAAAGAGCTCTTGAAACACCTAGCCTTATAGCTTCAGCCTGTCCTGTTGTACCACCTCCTCTGACGTTTACAAAAACATCATACTGTCCGGATGTTTCAGTAACTTTAAAGGGATACAGAATATCTTCGCGGGAAACTTGCTGGGGAAATGCCTTTTCAAATTCATTTTTATTAACGGTAATTTTACCACTCCCATTTTTTAAAATTATTCTTGCTACAGATGTTTTTCTTCTTCCAATAAAAATTTGATCAGCCATTATTTCTCCATCAAGTTTAATAGTTCCGGTTTTTGTGCAGCATGAGGATGATCTTCATTTGCATAAACTTTTAATTTTTTTATTAGCTTATCTCCCAACTTTGTTTTGGGAAGCATTCCTTTAACAGCGTTTTGAATTACAAATTCCGGTTTCTTTGCCATTAACTCTGTAAAACTTATGGTCTTCAATCCACCGGGATAACCGGAGTGATGAGAATAAGTTTTTAAAAATTCTCTTTTTCCTGTAACCTTTACCTGTTTGGCATTTATAACTATTACAAAATCACCGGTATCGGCATTAGGTGTAAATATAGGTTTATTCTTACCACGAATTACTTTTGCAATTTCAGAAGCAAGCCTGCCAAGCACTTGATCTTTAGCATCAACGATATACCATTTTTTATCAGCTTCTTCTGTTTTAATGAATCTCGTTATTTTTTCCTGTTTCAATGCTGGTTTTTCTCCAAAAATCGTACTTTTTATCAAAATTTAAGAAGGTAAAAATATAGTTACATCGCTTAAAAGTCAAGAAATTCAGTAATCATTAATTCTGCTTAAACATATTCATATTGGGCATATCAAATTTCTGATAATCTTTCGGGATCAAGAATAAATCATCATTTAGCGACATTTTATTGACTGAAAGAACTTCCATTGATGATTCTAGTTCACCATCTTTCATAACATTAACAAGCATCGGGAAATAATTTCCCTGAAGCTGATTTTTCCATCTTTCCTGTGACCCTTCAACCATGGGATTAGACATCATAAAAAAGCTTCCAAGTTGATCTGTCATCCATGCTTCAACCGTATTATCCTCATCATTAATTATCCATTTTTCACATTTATAACCATTAATGTCTTTAAACTCTCCTGTTTTATTAATATCGGGAGACTTGTCTTCATCATTCATATCGTTTTCATTCATATATTCATTTGCCTGAAATTCCATATACATTTTTTGTTCTGGCATAATAAGACTTGTTTTGGAATCTCTTTGATCATACAACATTATAAACTTTCCTTCTTCAGCATTCATTTCCATTCTCATTCTGTTT
>CAZECH010000026.1:0-14991 GCA_964510675.1 uncultured Ignavibacteriaceae bacterium | reverse complement strand
CAATGGTAATTATGGTTGTTATGATTGCGCTGACACTTGTATCTGCAGAAACGGCGACCGTAAGGCCCAAAACACAAGGCGGTGCATCAAATCAGGTTTACATTGAAAGCAACATTGTATGATTGAGACAAATCTTGAGATGACCGATAAAATCGGTTATCTCTTATTTAAAAAGGGAATAATAGACGGGGTGATGCTTGAAAAAGCTCTTCATGCCAAAGCCAATGATAATAGTAAGATAAAAAGGAACCTCGCACAAATACTTGTCCAGGAATTCAATTATGATCATGATTTAATATTTAGGGAAGTAGCTATTCTTTATGCTTTCCGTGAATTGGATGCTTCACTCGACGACATGCCTCCCCAGCGCTTAAATGCAATTAAACAGTTAGTTAATAATTCCCCCGAAAGTCTTAAACTGCAGATGCTCGAACACCATGTTATTCCTTTTATGTTTGATGAGAGGATAAAAGATAAATTAATTCTTGCTGCTACAGATCCTACAGATAGAAATATTCCCAAAATAGCTTTCGGCTTAAATGCTAAAAAGTATGAAGTTCTGTTCATACGTAAAAAAGATTATGAAAAATTAGTAAATACAATTATTCCTCCTGAAAATGTTTACTTAAAAATGATGGAGGAAGTTAATGATAATGAAATGCATATTGAGCAGGAAGAATCGTTTGATGAAGATGCTCTTGATGCAGAAATAAATAAAAGTGCTCTTATAAACCTGGTTGAAGGGGCTCTTGTAGAAGGTGTCAGAAAAGGAGCAAGTGATATTCACTTTGTTCCCAAGCCGGGGAATAGAACAGAAATATTAATTCGTATAGATGGTAACCTGCAGCCCTGGCATATCCAGGAGGGAACTCTTCCCGAAGCTGTGGTTGCCGTTGTTAAAGACCGTTCAAAGGGAATGGATAGATTTGAAAGAGAAATGGCTCAGGATGGTTTTATACAGAGAGAAATTGATGGGCAAGTAATAAGATTCAGAGTTTCGGTTTTACCTACAGTTGGTACCGAACTTAAAAATAAGTTTGAAAGTGTTGTAATAAGAATTCTTGATGACAGGAAAGTAATAAAAGACCTTGATAAACTTGGTTTGGCTGGTTATGCGCGTACTGCATTTCAAAAAGCAATTAAACAACCCCAGGGAATGGTCATTCTAACAGGACCAACGGGTAGCGGTAAAAGTACAACTCTTGTTGCAGCGCTTCACCAGGTTATCGATCCGACAGTAAATGTTCTTACAGTTGAAGACCCGGTTGAATATGTTATCCATGGTGCAAGGCAGTTGAAGATTGGCTACAAAATGAATTTTGAACAAGCCATAAGATCAATTCTTCGACATGATCCGGATATAGTTCTTGTTGGTGAGATGAGAGATAGAGAGACAGCAGAAGTTGCAATTAAACTTGCAAACACAGGCCACTTAACATTTTCAACATTGCACACTAACGATGCACCGAGTGCGGTTGCACGTCTTTACAAAATGGGTATTGAACCTTTCCTTATTGCTTATGCTATAAATATAATTGTCGCTCAAAGACTTATCCGCCGGTTGTGTGAAAACTGCAAGAAAAAAACTACCAAGTTTGATGAAGAACTTATGGATATTCTTCACCTCGATATTAATGAATGGAAAACTCACACCGTATATGAACCAAAGGGATGTGATAAGTGCAATAATACTGGTTACAAAGGTAGAATTGCCATACATGAAGCTTTGTACTTTACAAAAGAACTAAGACAGATAATAGTTCGCTCTGGTATTGAAGTTGATGAAGAGAAGATCAGAGACCAGGCAAAAAAAGACGGGATGTTAACATTAAGAGAAACAGGATTGGAAAAGGTAAAATTGGGTATTACAGCAATTGAAGAAGTAATTGCTGGTACATCTGATGAGTAAATATTCCAGCTACAAGAGTAATAATTACAAAAGATTAAAAATTGATTAAGAAATAAGGAAAAGATAAATAAGTGTCTGTAACAAAAGAAAAAAGTACCCTCGAAAAATTTGCTAAAACTATACCTGAAGCTTCTTACGGGCCTGACCGGGTGAACTTCATATTGGAAAATATAGAAAAAATAGCTTCAGATGAGAGGATAGCTTTAAGGAATTTGTTCAATAAATTTTTAACCAGTATGATTGAGAGAGAAGCCTCCGATATTGAAATGGGTGGGCATGGAAATACTTGTGCAATCTGGATGAGAATTTATGGTAAAAAACATAGAGTAGAAGACCTTCCAACTTTCTCACTTGATGAATCTGCAACACTTATAATTAACCTGCTTAACTCAAATCAGAGAAAATATCTTGCGTTAACCAGGAACCTTGATTTCAGCTACACCTTCTTTTATGAAAGGCGAAACTTTGATGTAAGATTCAGAGCAAATGCATATTATGATCTTGATACTTTAGCTCTGAATATGAGATCTATTAATCAATCATTAAGAACACTAAAATCTCTGGGCTTCCATCCTAATGTAGTAAAGATGATGAGCCATAATTATATAAAATTCGGATTGTCGCTTGTTACCGGGATAACTGGTTCAGGCAAATCAACAACTCTTGATGCTTTTATTGATTTTCACAACAACTTTGATCCCTGCCATATAGTAATTATAGCTTCGCCTGTTGAGTATGTTCATTTATCAAAAGTATCGATAATAAGGCACAGAGAAGTAGGACGTGATGTTCTGACTTTTAAAGATGGTGTTATTCAGTCATTAAGACAGGATCCTGATATAATTGTAATTGGTGAAATGAGAGATCCGGATACAATTCTGGCTGCCCTTGAAGTTACCGATACAGGCCATAAAGTTTTTTCAACACTTCATACATCATCAGCAACAGAATCTATAGATAGAATTATTGCAGAAGTTAATCCAGCTGAACAGGAGCGTGTGAGAAACAGGCTTGCCGATGTTTTGGTTACGGTTGTTTCACAGAAACTTGTTCCGAGTTTAGATGGAAAACGTGTTATGGCAAAAGAAGTTTTAATAGCTACCCCAAGTGTAAAAGCTGCAATAAAAAATAACAACACAAGTGAAATTTATATGATGATAAACCAGGGCGGTAATATGGGTATGCTGACTATGGAACAGGATTTAAAACGTTTATATCTCGAAAAGAAAATCTCTCTCGAGAATGCAGTTGCATATGCAAATAACAAAACAAGAATTCAACAATTATTAACGGCGGCATAAAAATGAAACCCTTAATTTGTATATACTGCGAAGGCAGTGATACCAAAGTAGCTGTTGTATCAAAGATTAATGGAAAACTAATGGTTCTTAAAACTGCAGGCGTTGATTTCGTTCAGCCTACCATTTCTCTTGAAGAAGGTATCTCAAACCTTAGCATTGAAGGTACAGAGTTAGACATTGAAAATCTTCAGAATCAGGACAATGCTATTGAAAATCAGATGGCAGCTTCTACGGTTACAACCCTGGCTAATAGTTTAGCAGGAATAAATCTTAAGAATAGTTTATTTATCCCTGCACTAACCGAACCTGCTCTCCATTATCATATTTACGAAGGTTCTAAACAGCTTGCAACTGCAAAAGTCCGGGAAGACATAATTGATGATATACAGCAATCTAAAAACATAACTGTTGAAAAACAGAACCTTGGTTATATAGAGCTTGCGGATAAATCTCTTCTTTCAGTTTTCCTTGGCGGAGAGGTTGCTTGTATAAACATGATTAATTCATTAGCCCGTTATCATGGCAAAAGGCATTATAGAATTCCATCTGTAAAAAGTGCAGAGATTTCTCTTGCTTACTATGTTGCAAAAACCAAAAAGTTTTTCCCTGATGATCAATCCTTAGTTGTTTACATAGGAAAAGAATACAGTAAGCTTATTTTCTTACAGGGACGTAAATTAAAACATATCGGAGCTACATTAGATATTGGTACACTTAATCTTCATACTTATGATGTTTATTTCTCCAAAATATTACTTGAAATGGAGAACGGTGGAATTTCATCTCTCGATAATATAATTGTATGCGGTGAAGATGATTCTGAAAACCTTATCCTTTCATTTTATGGAACATTTCCTGAAGCAAACGTATCACGCCTCGAATTTAATGATGTTGACCTTGGCGGTTTAACCCAGGAAGAAAAAGATAAATTTTCTTCTTTCAGCGTTCCAATATCTGTAGCAACAGAATATTATGATGAAGTTGAAAAAATATATAACGGAATAAATCTTTTACCAAAGTATGTAAAAGAAGATCAGAAAGTATTTCAATTCGGGTGGCATGGCTATGCAATGTTGCCGGTTTTGTTTGGTATAACCTTTTTTGCAACTCTTAATATGCTGGAAAACCAGAAGGAAATATATGAGCTCGATAACCAGATAACAGAACAGACAATACTTTTACGCCAAAACCAGGAGATTTTATCAAAGATAGCTGAGCTGGAGACCAAGATCAGCGGTTTTGATCAGACTCAGGCTATACTTGATTCTGCAGCGACAGGTACAGGAGTATGGCAGGAAGTATTAAAACATGTTTCCAATTTTGTCGGCAATAAGAATACAATGTGGTTAACAAAATTAAATTATGGCGATAATAATGTTGTTTCAATTGAAGGCTATGCACTCGACAGGAAAGTCCTTACAGAGTTTGCATACTCAATTGAATCAGCAACTCTAAAAAGTGTAAACTTTGAAGCTCTCAGGGAGCAGAACACTTACAGGTTTGTTTTAACATTTGATTTATCAAACTATAAGAAGAACTAATATGAATAAGAAATTAAGAAGCACCCTTGGTTTAGTTGGTTTACTGCTGGTAATTGTTTTTATCAGTGGTATATATGTTTTCTTTTTCCAGAGAAATAAACTAAACGAAAAAAGTAGTAAGCTCGAGGAATTAAAATCCAATAATTACAATACCGCACAGCTTACTCATCAGTATCAGGATCTCCTGCAAAGATCTTCGGTCCTGGATTCAATCATTGCAGCAAGGAAATTCAATATTCCAAAAGAGCTTTCATCAATAAAGTTTTACAATTTTGTTAATAATGTCAGCTCTCCTTATTCAGATGTTTCACAAATTGATATTGAACTTCTTGATCAAAAGCAGGATAAAGAATTCTTTTATTTTGAGTATAAGTTAAGCGGAAGAGCTAAATACAATGATCTCTTCAGCCTGATATACTCTATTGAGCAAAGCAAGGAATTAAAAAAGATTACCAGCATGGCACTTAACAATCAGGTAGTTACCGATAAACTTGGAAACCCCAATTTCCTTGTTGGCTTTACGATGAATGTCGGTACATATTTTTCTTCTACTGATCGATTTATAACTGCTTCTTTAGTTGAAAACAATCTTTCAACTAGCCCGGTTTATGATGCTTTTTATCCGGTTATAAGAAACGAGATTACACCAAACTTTGATATGCTGCTTGATGTTCAGGGAGCCAAACTACTTGCACTTATTCCTGAAGGAGCCTTCCTCGCAGATAATAAAGGGAACACTTATCTCATTTGGGAAGGGGAATCTGTTTATCTCGGATATTTAACAAAGATAGACTATGAAAGGAATAAAGTTAGTTTCATTCTTAACAAGGGTGGAATTATAGAAAAAATTGAACTTGAACTTGAAAAAGAAAAAATTAATAAATGATTGAGAGAGAAAAAATGAAAACAACAGCCAAATTATTTTTTGTTCTTTTACTTCTGTCAGGACTGGCATTTCCACAGCAGTACCTGGAGAAACAGTTTAAAGGATATACTAATCCAAATGAACTTGTCACCCTTTCAGCTAATGTAGCGTTTAACCAGGCAATAGAACTGCTTAGCAAAATAAGTGAAAGCACAACAGGTAAAAGAATTATTTCTACAGTCCAGTCCGATGAGGCTATTGGTTTGGAAATAAGCAATATGGCTTATGATAAAGCACTTGTTGTTCTGGTTCAATATCATGGACTTACCTTTGAAGAGAAAGAAGACGTGATTGTAGTTAAAAGAAAGAATGACCCTACTATGGATGTAAAACCCGAGACATATGCCTCTGTAGATTCGAGAGATATTAAAATATCAGCTGTATTTTTTGAGATGGATGTTAATGAGTCTAGGAACAGAGGAATTGACTGGAAAGTATTATTATCCAAAGATGGTTTATCTGTTGGTGGAGAGATAGTTGGAACTACAAGTAAAGATGAATCTGATGATGGTGAGGGCTCACAGCAAAATCCACCAGACTTTAAAATAAATTCTGCTTCTGAATTCAATCTTGGCAATTTCTTTGGTGAAGCAACTGCAATGTTCAAATTCTTTGAAGAAGAAAATCTTGGAGAAATAATTGCAAGCCCTAATATTATTGTAAGAGACAGGAATAAAGGAAGAATACAGGTTGGTACGGACTTTTCAGTTAAGAAGCAGGATTTTGCAGGTAATATAGTTGAAACATTTTTCCCAACAGGAACTATTATAGAAGTTACTCCTTATGTATATGGGGAAGATAATGTAAACTACATGCTTCTCGATATACTTGTAGAAAGAAGTACTTTCTCTCAAAGTGCAACAACAACAGAAATTAGAAAGACAAATGCAACTACTCAGGTTGTAATGTTAAATGGAGAAGAAACTATACTTGGAGGTCTTTTTGTTAATGAAGAGTCTATGACCCGCACAGGAATTCCATTTCTTAAAGATCTTCCCTGGTGGTTTTTTGGTCTCAGATATGTTTTTGGCAGTGACGAGAAAATTGTAAGAAAAAAAGAACTTGTAATACTTATAAAAGGTGAAATCCTCCCAACATTAAAGGAAAGGTTATCATCGACTTCCACTTCGAAATATTTAATTAAGGATGAAGTTGAAAGCCATAAAGAAAAAATAAAGTATTACAAACTTAATGAACAATCTAATAAATGAATAGCTTAATATGGAATCGATACTTATTGTTGATGATGATATCAACCTTTGCACGGCACTTAAAGATGAACTGCTAGAGGTTGGATACAACGTTGATTATGTTAATAGCGGCGATGATGCTTTTCATTATCTGACGAATAATAATGTTGATCTTCTTCTACTGGATTTAAAAATGCCCGGTAAGGACGGGTTTGATGTTCTTAAAGAATTAACTGAACAAAGTATCAAGGCTAAGATAATTGTTTTAACAGCATATGCTGATGTTAAAAGCGCAATTGATTCAGCTAAAATGGGGGCAAACGATTTTATCAGCAAACCTTATGATTTTGATGAACTGCTTATCACAATCCGAAAAGTCTTGCAAAGAGATTCGTAATGAAGATCAGATATCGTATTCTGCTGATAAATTCCGCAATTGTTGTACTTATAATAGCAAGCTCGGCAATAGCTTTCTATTCCATTATGTACAATGCTTTGACGTCTCAAAGATCCCAATATCTCGTCAGGTCGGCAAACGATTTCATTTATTCATACCGCGAAATGATGCAGGACACTGAAGATGATTTTCAATTTTTTATAAAAAATAGTCCAGGGATTTCTTCTCTTCAAAACCAGCAGAACATTGATTTTGTATTTAAGGAACAAAAGAATACACAACTTTTAAAGGGCTGGCATTCTAAAGATAATACTTACCTGACAAAGGAAAACTTTTCCTTAGAGGAATTCTTCAAGGATAATCCTTATGCGGTTGTCAAGAAATATTCTGATGATAAAGGAAACCTCTATTATTATGGCAGGATTCTATCCGGTACATTTCTAAATGAAGTATCAAAGAAAATTAATGCCGATATAGCAATCATATTAAATGATTCTCCATCTGAAATATCAAATCAGGACAATAACCAGAATTATATATTTAATCTTACCCAGGCTTATAAAGAACTTAAGGTAAAAAATAATTTTGAGCTTTATACTGAAAGCTCCAGCAGAACCGATCTTGTAGCAACAATTTTTAAAAACTCAAATGCTTCTGAAATAAACAACGGAATTGAGTTCCTTATTTTTAACACAGCAGGAGAAGCTGTTGACTTAAGATCCAGCTTGAAATCAATTCTTTTAATAGTCGGTATAGCAGGTGTTCTTCTTTCGCTTATACTGACTTTTATTTTCACAGATAGAATAAGAAAGCAACTTACCCAATTAAGCCGTGCAACCGAAATTACAAAAGAAGGAAACTTAAAAAACAGGATTACAATAAAGAGCAAAGATGAAATTGGTGATCTCGCAAGAGCTTTTAATAATATGCTTGATGATCTTGAGAAGAATCAGAAATCAAAACAAGAATATTCGGAGTTTATTACTCTCATCAATCAGAATCCAACCTTAAAAGAAATTTCTGAAGCTGCTTTATTCAAGATTATCAAAACATGCAACCTTTCAATTGGGGTTCTTTACCTTATTGATAATGAAAGATTTTCTCTTCTTAGTTCTTATGGACTTAAGGAAGATCAAACATTAAACAGCAAATCAGATTTATATAACCAGGTGATAAAGAACCATGAAACAATTGAAATTAATTCCGGAGATTATTTACCTGTTGTTAACACAGGAGCACTTTCGATTGGTATAAGATCTCTTCTTATTGTCCCAATAGTTTACAATGGAAAGGCAATTGCAATTCTTGAACTTGGTGGATTCGAAAAGCCTTCACATGAAGCAAGAGAATATTTATCAAGCATCCAGGAACAGCTTGCAATTGGTTTAACAAATGCCACAGCTGTTGTTCAACTGGAAAATTTTGTTTCTGAACTAAAGAGACTTAATGATGAATACCAGAAACAGAATGAACAGATAACCAAACAAAATGAAAAATTAGTTGAGCTTCATAAAGAACTAAAAGAGAAAGCAGATGAATTGGCCGTTCAGAAAGAAAAGGCCGAAGAATCAACAATGATGAAATCTCAGTTCCTTGCTAATATGTCTCATGAACTCAGAACCCCAATGAATTCTATTCTTGGATTAACTGAGCTGATTCTTGAAAGCAGTTCACTTAAAGGGAAAAATAAAGAGCGTCTCGAAGTCGTATTAAAAAGCGGCAGAAGATTAATGAACCTTATAAATGATATCCTGGATCTTAGTAAAATTGAAGCCGGAAGAATGGAAGTACGCGATGAACTTGTTTTACTTGATGAGCTCATCGGAGATGTTGAGAATGCTATTAAACCTTTGACTTTGAATAAGAATATTGAATTCAGAATTGCTAAAAAAATTAACACCCACATAAAAATAAATACTGATAAAGGAAGAGTAACACAGGTACTTATTAATCTGCTTGGCAATGCTGTTAAGTTTACTGAAAAAGGATTTGTTGAGTTAACCGTTTCAGCAACAGACAGTGATACTTTGAATTTTGAAATTGCTGATAGCGGAATTGGATTATCGCAAAATGATATTAAAATAGTTTTCGAAGAATTCCGCCAGGTTGATGGTACAGCCGCAAGAAAATATGGCGGTACCGGGTTGGGATTAACGATTTGCAGAAAAATTGCTGATATGCTTAGCGGATCAATATCTGTAAAAAGCGAACTGAATAAGGGTTCAGTATTTACTTTCAAAATTCCCTTAAAGGTAGTTGAATTTCGTTCTGAAAAACCTGAAGAGCCAAGAGTTAATATTGAAACTTTAATTAAGAACAGGAAGCATCCTATTCTTATAATTGATGATGATCCGGAAATCAGGTATACAATTGGCCAGTATCTTATTTCAAGGGGTTACGAAGTTGTTTATGCTGAAGATGGCGAACAGGGACTTGAGAAAGCAATTAAGATTCAACCGTTTGCTATTACACTTGACATTATGCTTCCAAAGAAAGATGGCTGGAACATCTTAAAAGAATTTAAAGAAAATCCTGCAACAAGAGATATCCCTGTTATTTTAATCTCTGTTATGGGGGATAAAAACTTAGGCTATGGTCTTGGTGCTTTTGAATATTTTATAAAACCGATATCATCTGAAAAACTTTTATCTGCTTTTTTAAAGCTTGAGAATCTTGCTAAAAAAAGAATAGAAAAAATTGTTATTGTCGATGATGATGATACGGAATTTGAGAAGTTCAAAAACGCTTTTAAGAATGATAATATAAGAATAGAATATATTAAAGATAGTACGCTTGCATTCAGTAAAATTCTTGAAATACTGCCTGACTTAATTATCCTCGATCTTTTAATGCCGAATATGGATGGTATTAGTCTATCGCATAAGCTGAAATCAAGCAAGGAAACACGTCATATACCCATAATTATAAGTACGGCAAAAGATCTTACCGACTTAGAAAAAGTTTCCTTAAATAATACTGTGGAGGAAATAACGGTTAAATCAAAAGGACATCCTCTTGATGTTTTAAAGATTGTACGCGACAGAATTAAAATGCATGAAGATTATTCCATGTTGGCTGACAGAACTATTGAGAATAAAGATTTTGAGGACATAGAAGAAGAAATTCTGGAAGACAATGTTCAGACGGATGCAGTTGATAATGAAACTGAGCACAAAGCGTTGGTACTGCTTGTTGATGATGATCCCGATACTCTTTTTACAATAAACGAGATTGTACAATCCTGCGGTTGTAAAACTTTACTCGCAAATAGTGGGCAGGAGTGCCTCGATGTTCTTGAAAATGAAACACCCGATTTAATTCTGATGGATATTATGATGCCCGGTATGGATGGGTTCCAGGTATTGAAGAATATTAAGAAAAATTCTAATTGGGCAAACATTCCTCTTTTTGCTGTCACAGCTAAAGCAATGGTAGGTGACCGGGAAATAATAATTAAAAATGGATTTGATGATTATATTCCAAAACCTGTCGATGCCGTCAGCATGGCATTTAAGCTAGAAAAATTATTCACTAAAATCAGATTGAGTTAATAAATTGAAAAGAATATTAGTAGTAGATGATTTACCTGAAAATGTATTTTTGTTGCAGGACAGACTTGAAACAGAAGGGTTTGAAATATTAACTGCATATGATGGAAAATCAGGAATTAATAAAGCCATAAGCGAACTTCCGGATCTTATCTTACTTGATGTAATGATGCCGGAAATGAATGGGATTGAAGTGTGCAAAACTCTTGTGAACAATCCTTCCACAACATGTATTCCTATTATTCTTGTCACTGCTAAATCAGGAGCCGAAGATACCAAAGAAGGATTGGAAGCGGGAGCTTTTGATTATATTAAAAAACCTTTTAATAAGGTCGAACTTCTTGCAAGAATAAATTCTGCGTTAAAACTATCTGAAGTTCAAAAGAAATATCTTGAAGTGGAACAAAAGAATACTTTTGTAGCTACGGTAGTAACTGCAAATCACAAAATAAAACAACCGCTTACTTTAATGAGTCTTTCTTCAGCAGCCCTTAAAAGAGAAATAAATAAAGAAGTGATTTCAAAGGAAGCAATCTTAAAAAGGCTTAACTATATAGATACTGCTATTAAAGAGATTAGCGATGTACTTAACCAGCTACATTTGATAAAGAAACCGGTTTTTTCAGATTATGTTAAAGATATTAAGATGGTTGATTGTGAGAAGGATAAGGTTGAAACCTCAGATTAATTCCTGAATTGTTGCCAACATAGTATCAAACTCATACGGTTTGTTTACGAAGCTGTTTATTCCCATTTCTTTCATATCACTATTGTTGCCGTTAAGACCCAAACTCCCCGAAGAAAGTATAATCGGGATTTCCCTATTAAACTTTCTTATCTCTTTTACACAATCCAGCCCATTCATTTCGGGCATATTATGATCAAGTATTATAAGATCAACTTTTATCTCTTCAGTTAATACTTTTAAAACTTCTGTTCCGGTGGTTACACGAATAACTGTAAATCCGTTCGATTCAAGTAATTCAGCCAAAAGATCTCTTAGCATAATTTCATCATCCGCAAGAAGAACTATTTTATCTGATGTATTAATTTTTTCAACCTTGGTCGGTTCATACGATGGGAGAAAAACTTCGAACTTAGTTCCCTCATTTATTTTGCTTGTAACATCAATATGTCCGTTATGAGCTTTAATAATTCCATATGTTACATAAAGTCCAAGTCCCGATCCCATTTCCTTTTCTTTAGTTGAAAAATATGGATCAAATATTTTCCGGAGGTTTTCTTCACCTATACCTGAACCACTATCTAAAACAGTAAAGCAAACATAACGTCCTCTGTTAAGCAAAGGATAATTAATTATGTTCTTATCGTTGACTGTCATGTTTGCAGCTTTTAGAATCAGGTTCCCGCCTTTTTCATCCATAGCCTCTTTTGCATTAACACATAAGTTCAAAAGCACCTGGTAAATTTCAGTGCTGTTGCCCAATATATCATACAACTTTTCCTGTATATCATAATGAAGAGAAATTTTAGCGGGAAAAGTTTGGGTTATTACTTTTATTATTTCACCTAAGAGTATATTAGGCTTTATAAGTTCTTTTCTTCTCGGGTTTGGTTTTCCAAATGAAAGTAATCCTTTTGTAAGATCTCTTGCACGGATAGAGCAATTCTCGATGTTGTCTAAAAGTCTAACAACGTTTTCTTTTTGGGGAACTCTCTTCTTTAACAAATTAAGACTCCCAAAAATGCTTGAAAGTAAATTGTTAAAGTCATGTGCCATACCGCTTGATAACTTCCCGATAGTTTCAAGTTTTTGAGCCTGTAATAGTCTATTCTCAAGAGCCAAATTTAATTCACGGCTGCGTATACTTATAATTGCAAATGCAAGCAAAGAAGAGAATTGTTCCAGCACACTTGTTTCCTGTAAAGTATATTTTGGATTATTCTTTCCAAGAAACACAACAGCGATTAATGAGTCCTCAAAAAAACATGGAAGAACGGCAAGATATTTACTGTTAAAAATTTCTGTTAACTGGAAACCAATATTCGCTCTTACGTTTTCAACTATCAGGGCTTTTTTATTGACTGTAAGCCATCTTTGAATATAATTCAGACTATCTTTTAAATCGCGGTAAGTCTCATTATGATTTTCAATATAATCTTCAGGATCATAATAATGAAAAGAGAATTTCTTTTGTTCTTCAATAAATAAAACCAATCCAAAAAGACTTTTACTCATACCCATAATCTTGTTAAGAATACCGTCGGCAATTTTTGAAAGAGTGTTTTCTTTTACAAGAAGAGTTAGTATCTCCTGGAATTCTTTCTGAAATATAAAATTATTCTGTGAATCATCCGGTTGAACAGATTTTCTCTCGGAAGAAGATTTTTTTTGTATAATTTTTATCAGATACCCATCGGCTTTATTATTACCTTTTAGCGGTACAACAACAACCTTGTTTTCTGAACCTGGAATTGTAAGTGTGATTAATTCTTTTTTTTTATGAAGTAGAGAGTCAATTTGTGGTGTAACAAAAAGTTGAGAGATACTCTTTCCTTTAATTCTTTTTGAAGGGGAATTATTTTTGAAGCTTCTGTTGAACCAGATTATTTTTTGATTTTTATCTGCTATTGCTAAGGCTTCGTCGTCTAATTCAAGTATTTCTTTCAGAACATATTTCGATATGATTTTTTCGGGCATGAAGTATTTTATTCTTGTTTAATTTCATACTTCTTAATCTTTGTATAAAGAGTTTTAGGGCTTATTCCTAATCGGTTAGCAGTTTGAGCTCTATCCCATTTGAAAAAAATCAGAGCCTTGGCTATGTATCTTTTCTCCACTTCTTCCATACTGATTATCTCTTCGGAATTTCCATTATCTTCAAAGGAATATGAACTTCTGTTTTGTGAGACAATATTAGGAAGATTCATATCTTCCGGTTGAATTAATTCTCCCTCGGCAAAAATTATTGCTCTTTCAATAATGTGTTCAAGCTCCCTAATATTGCCATTAAATGTGTAGGAAAGAAGTGCTTCCTCTGATTTTTGAGAAAGTCTTTTAGGTGATCTGATTGGCGATTTTGTTTCAAGAAAATGATTTGCAAGCAACAAAATATCTCCTCGTCTGTCTCTTAAGGGAGGTATTGTAAGTGTTATTACATTCAGTCTGAATAATAAATCTTTTCGAAAATTCTTATTATCAGCCTCTTCCATTAAGTTTTTGTTTGTAGCACCAATAACTCTTACATTCGAAGTTAAGCTTGTAACACCACCAATCCTTCTAAACTCTCCATTCTCAAGGAATCTCAATAACTTTGGCTGAAGCGATAAGCTTAGTTCACCTATTTCATCAAGAAATAATGTGCCTCCATGTGCAATTTCAACAAGGCCTTGCTTGGTTGATTTTGCATCTGTAAAGGCTCCTCTTTCGTGACCAAAAAGTTCACTTTCGATTAACTGATCCGGAAGAGATGCGCAGTTAATAACAACAAAAGGTTTATCAATCCGTGCAGAATGCTTATGAATATATTCTGCTAAAAGTTCTTTTCCAGTCCCGGTTTCACCTTCTACAAGAATATTGGAATCGGACATTGCGGCTTTATTAGCAAGATTGATAACCCTTTGTAATTCTGCACTGTTGCCAATAATGTTGCTCGCCGTTTTTTTACTAATTTGATTTGAAAGAATCGTTGTTTTTACAAGAAGATCTTTATGCTCTAAGGCACGATTAATAGTTAAGATCAGCTCATCGAAGTTGTAAGGCTTTGTTATAAAATCATAGGCTCCCATTTTAATGCATTCAATAGCTTTTCTGATTTCAGATTGAGCAGAAAGAATAACAATCTGAAGGGAAGCATTAAAATCAGAGACAAATTTAAGAACCTCCTCACCGGAAGTTTCTTTCATGTTTAAATCAAGAAGAAGAACATCATAATGTTTCTTTTTAATTGTCTCAATAGCATCGCTTCCATCATACACAGCATCAACTGCAAACCCTTCTTCAAGAAGCTGCTCTTTCAGCAAATAACACAAGGTTTCATCATCATCACAAACAAGTATTTTAGAATTTTTTATCATACTTTTACATTAAATTATTTTAATTTCTTTACTTAGTTAAATTTGAAATACCATACCTGTTTACGTATATTTGCAGTCATTATTTTTAGGGCGCGTAGCTCAGGGGTAGAGCATCTGCCTTTTAAGCAGAGGGTCGGTGGTT
>CAZECH010000025.1:2443-15197 GCA_964510675.1 uncultured Ignavibacteriaceae bacterium | reverse complement strand
CATAAAGACAAGCTAAAATAACCAACACAGCAAAAACATCCTGGATCAAAGTTATTGCGGAATAAAATGAACCGGTAAACTCAAGTGTAAATGGAGAGTAAAATCACTGGATAATTGATTCGACCACGGCAAAGAGAAATAAAACAAATCCCCAAAAAATTAACAAGTGTAAAATCCCGGCTTTAGGATCCCGTAGAAGTTTTGTCTGAATAAATGCAACCTGCCACACTCTTTTCAATCTTTTTCCATAATTATTAAATCTTTCATCATTCTTTTTAGCAACAAGCATATAACGGATAAGATTTCTACAACTCCAGGTAAAAAGTAAAATTGCCGTTACAAAAAACAGGATAAAGATGATATTTTTTAATTCCATTTAATTTTGATTTAATGCCTCAGGATTTTTTGGAATTTCTTTTTGTTATACCAGAATAAATTGCTGCTGCTGCAAATACTTTTACAACTGTCCAAATTGAAAATATACCAGCCCCTACTTTTACTGCTTCTGAAAAATCCCTTATAAAAAATAAATGAAGATATAATGTTCCAAAAAGAATAATTACAAGCGCACCAATAAACATTGACGCAACAACTATAGCGTAAGATTTATTAAGTTCAATTAAATAACCTGTTATTAAAGCAGCAAGAGGGAAAGCAAGTAAATATCCTCCTGTTGGTCCAAACAAACGGGTAAATCCTATAGCTCCATCCGGTATTTGTGCAAAAACCGGCAAACCTATTACACCTAAAGCAAGATAAAATAATTGGCTGTAAGCTCCTCTTTTAGCACCAAGAAAAGCTCCCGATAGTAAAACAGCAACAGTCTGTAATGTAAAAGGAACTGGCTTTACAGGTATTGTAAATTGAGCCGCAATTGCAGTTAAAATAGAGAAAGAAATTATCCAGACAATTTTATTTTCTGCTGCTTTTATTAAAAAACTTTTGAATGATAAACTTTTTACATTTTCATTAGAATACATATTTGCTCTCATTTAATTTTTTGATTTAATAAAATTTGTTTTCTGAAAAAGATCTCACATTCAGGATTTGACTTAAAAATAGTATCGAATATAGTTTATTAATTTCTAGTTAAAATGTGTTTTCCATAAAATTTTCAATTAACCAACACTCAAAATGTTGAACTTTGAATTGTATAATTATAAAACAATATTTTAAACAGCTAAAACCGAAACCTGAAAACACCTTATGGATGGAAAAAAGCGAAATTTCTGGCTCATCTTTTTCAAATATGCTTATTAAAGAAAGAAAAGTCAAGAATTTTGCTTGTTTTGAAAGTTTTTTAATAAATAATAACCTAAGCCTAAAATGAAAGAAAATCTGATAGTGTTGATAAATGCTCACTTTCTTTGTTTTTATTAGCTATTTAACTATTTTTTCTTGTGGTTATTGAACATAGGAACTTATAATTATAGTACAATGAGTTATTTGTTAGTAATTCCATCAATTGATATTAAAGATGGCAAAACAGTAAGGGTTGTTCAGGGAATTCCCGAACTGGACTGCCACGAGTATGGAAGCGATCCTGTTGAAATGGCTAGAATATGGCGTGCTGAAAATGCCAAACTTCTTCATGTAGTTGATTTTGACGGAGCCTGGGAACATTCAAGAAAAAATTATAAGATAATAGAAGAAATTTGTTCTTCCGTAATTATTCCTGTTGAATTTGCTGGTGGTATCAGAAATTTTGATGATGCAAAACAAGTAATGGATACAGGTATAAGCCGACTAGTAATAAGCACAATGGCATTAGAAGCTCCGGATGAATTTAAAAAAGTCTTGGAACTATATGGTCCCCAAAAAATTGTAACAAGTCTTGATGTTGTTGGGGAAGAAATAATCACTCGTGGTAGAAGAAGGAAAACCGGAATTTCATATAAAGAATTTGTTAAGAAGGTTTCTGATTTTGGAGTTGAAAGATTTATTGTTACAGATGTTAAAAGAAATGGAGTTCTTGGAGGTCCAAATCTTGAGCTTACAAAACAAGTTGCTCTTCTTACAAATAAAAAAGTTACTCATTCCGGTGGAGTTAGAAATAAAGATGAATTAATGGATATTCAGCAACTTATGCCGCTTGGTGTTGATTCGGTTATTGTTGGCAGAGCATTATATGAAAATAAATTCCCCTGCCAAAAAATGTGGCGGGTAGCTGAATCAGGAATTTTCAACTGAGGGTATAAATGGACGAGAAAAAAAAAGTGGTACGCAGTAGTTTTTGGGCAAACATTTTTAACTCACCTGCTGAAAAAACAAATCTCAAAAAATCTTTGCATTCAATTCCTCTGTTCGACCAACTTACAGGGAGAGATCTCTCAAACCTTTTAAATATTATTCATAACAGGAATTACCTTTCCGGTGAATATATCTTTTACCAGGGTGATCCGGGCATTGGTCTTTATATAATACACGAAGGCGAGGTAGAAATAAAAAGGACAAATGAAACTGGTAATATTGTCCCCCTGGCTATTTTTATGCCCGGAGATTTTTTTGGAGAACTCGCACTTATTGATGGAGAAAAAAGATCGGCATCGGCTGTTGCAAAAACAGATTGCAGGCTTGCTGTAATTTTTAAACCCGATCTTGATGAATTTATTGAAGCTTATCCCAGGAAAGGAATTAAAATTCTTCAGGGAATTTCACAAATTGTTGCATTTCGTTTACGAAAATTAAATGAAGACTATTTTTCACTTTTAAATAAATCAAGTATAACATCGGAGACAGACTATGGAACCCAAAATAAATAAAGTATTAGTACCAATAGATTTTTCCGACTATTCTAAAAGCTCTTTGAAATATGCTGTTAATTTTGCGAAATATTTCAATGCTTCATTAATTCTTGTTTATGTAGTTGAACCGATTATTTATCCACCTGACTTCAGTATGGGACAAATTGCAATTCCTACTCCCGGACTTGAAATGGATAAACGTGCTGAAGAAGAATTAAACAAACTCGCGGAAAAAGAAATTCCTTCCGAAGTTTCGGTAAAAAAAATTATAAAGACCGGCAAACCGTTTGTTGAAATAATTGAAACAGCTGCAGAAGAAGATGCCGATTTAATAATTATTTCAACGCATGGCCATACAGGAGTTGAGCATATTCTATTCGGAAGTACCGCCGAAAAAGTTGTTAGAAAAGCACCTTGTCCTGTTCTTACATTAAGAGAACCGGCAAAAGGATTTAAGATTAAAGAAGAGATGAAGAAATAATCCCCTCTTCTGAAAGAATTCTTGGGACAAATCTCCACAATCAGTTTTTTCCGGGTTGAACACTGACGGAATTAAAGATTTATTGACTACTTTTCACCATATACTTCCTTGTTTGGTACATAGTTTGTAAGTAATAATCAATAGTAATTTTATCTTAGGATTTTTATATGCGAAATTTTTTATATACGTGTATTATCTTTTTAACATTAACATTCAAAACATTCCCTCAATATCTAGAACCACACGCATTTGGAGAATACCATACTCAGTCAGATTGTGTTTGTTTAACGGAAGAACAGCGACAAAGAATTATTGCTGAAAATAAACAGTCAATTATTGAACTAACTTCCCAAGGAAAAATTGAAACTCAGAAAACAACAGCTGTTAGTTTCATCTGGCCACTAAAACAAGCAAGTAATCTGGATGATTATGGTTATTATGGAATTTCCAATTTTGTTGATCATGATCAGGATTTTAACGGGCAATTGTTAGACTATAATAGCGGGGAAAGAACTTATGATCTTTCGAATTATAATCATAAGGGAACTGATATTTTTACCTGGCCGTTTTACTGGTACAAAATGGATAATAACCAGGTTGAAATAGTTGCTGCTGCAGATGGTATCATCATAGACAAAGATGATGGTAATTATGATCGTAATTGCGGTTTTAACGATGGTAATTGGAATGCCGTTTATTTGAGGCATAGTGACGGAAGTGAAAGCTGGTATGGTCATATGAAACAAAATTCTTTGACTACAAAAAATATTGGTGCATCTGTTACTGCAGGAGAATATCTCGGTATAGTAGGAAGCTCCGGTTCTTCTACTGGTCCCCATTTGCATTTTGAAGTTTATGATGCAAACAACAATTTAATTGATCCATGGTTTGGGCCATCCAATCCAACTATAACTTCATCCTGGTGGCAGAATCAAAAGCCATACTTTGATCCTAAAATAAATAAAGTGTCTACTCATTCAGCTGAGCCTGAATTTCCAGATTGTCCTCAGCAGGAAATACTGAACCTGAAGAATAATTTTGTTTCCGGTGATACCATTTTCTTTTATACTTATTATCAGGATCAGTTAAGGGATATGGTCAGTTCATATAAAGTATATACACCAGAAAATCTTATTTGGAGTCAATGGAGTGCTTCATTAACACAAGCCGATTACTGGGTTGCATCTTATTGGGGATGGTGGAATGTTCTTCCTTCTAATGCTTCTCAAGGTGATTGGAGATTTTCTGTAGTATTTAATGGTCTTGAGTATTCTCATACTTTCCAGGTTAATGTACCAAATGCAGTTGAAGATAATGAGCAAATACCAAAAGATTATTTTGTTGGTGATAATTATCCTAATCCATTTAATCCGACTACTAAAGTTCAATACAACATTCCTAAGTATGATTTAGTTTCAATAAAGTTATATGATATCTTGGGAAATGAAATAAAAATTCTGGAAAATGACTATAAGACTCCAGGAAATTATGAATTAACTATTGATGGAAACGGATTGCAGAGCGGAGTGTATTTTGTTTCGTTTAGAGCAGGTAGTTTTATTGAAACAAAGAAGATTGTAATGGCTAAATAATATTTTAATTCTTCCTGTCAATCACAAAATCAACAAGTGCTTCAAGAGCTATTTTGCTTTGTGAATCAGGAAAAACTTTTAATGCTTCTTTTGCTTTTAATGTATAGGAATGTGCTTTGTCAAGAGCGTAGTCAATTCCTTTATTCCTTCTTACAAAATCTATAATCTCATTAACACTTTCTTTGCTATGCCCGTTCTTTATCATTTTCCTTATGTTTGATGCTTCTCCGTTTGAAACCTGGTTTAAAGAATAAATTAATGGAAGAGTAATTTTCTTTTCTTTAATATCTCCACCAACAGGTTTACCAATCAACTTTGCCTTTCCCTCGTAGTCCATAATATCATCTCTTATCTGGAATGCAATTCCAATTGATTCTCCAAATTGCTTCATCGCTTTATGGTATTCAGAATTATTTGATGAGCTTAGAGCGCCAATCTCACAGCAGGTTTCTAGCAAAGAAGCTGTCTTATCTGTAATAATTCTGAAGTAAGTTTCTTCATCAATATTGAGCTTCCTTGTTTTCTGTATTTGTAAAAGTTCCCCTTCGGACATACGTTTAACAGTATTTGTAATAACTCCAAGGAAATCATAATCCTTCCCATCAACGGCAATCATTAGTCCGCGTGAAAGTAAATAATCTCCCATTAGAACGGCAACTTTATTTTTAAATACTTTGTTAACAGACCAGAAATTTCTTCTCTTATCTGCATTGTCAACAACATCATCGTGAACCAAAGTTGCAGTGTGAAGAAGTTCTACAAGGACTGCACCTCTATAAGATCTATCATTAACGCCTCCCGCAACTTTTGCAGAAAGTAAAACAAGCAAAGGACGAATCTTTTTTCCCTTTTGTCTTATGATATAACGGGCAATAAGATCAACCAATCCAATTTTAGATTTCATCGATGATTTGAAAATATCTCCAAACTTATCAAGCTCTGTTTTTATAGGTTTGCTTATTTCAGAAAGGCTTGTAATCAATTTTTTTTCAGGGATAGTTTTGAAATAAATATACTTATTTCATATAATAATACCAATGGAACAGCAAGTACTACCTGTGAAACAGGATCTGCACCGGGAGTTAAAAATGCCGCCAGAACCATTATTAGTACAATTGCATGACGACGGTATTTTTTCATAAAAGACGGTGTTAAGATACCAAGTTTTGTTAAGAAAAAGGAAATCATCGGAAGTTCAAATATAAATCCGGCTGCAAGCATTACACTAATGATAATGGACATATATTCATCAATAGCAAATTGGTTTTCAATTATTTCCGATCCAAACTCAGCAGCAAACTTAAGTGTAAGCGGAAGCATAACGAAATATGCAAATGCTATCCCGCTAAGAAAACAAACTGAAGAAAAAATAACAATCCATGCTATATAACCTCTCTCTTTTTTTCTTAATGCAGGAGCAATGAATTTCCACAACTGCCAGAAAATATTTGGAAGGCTGAGAATTACTCCCCCCATAAGAGCAACCTGGAAATAAAGGAATAGTTGTCCAAATGGCCTGAGGTTCTGTAATTTAGCAAATGAATCGCGAGCAGGTTTTAACAGGATAACATCAACAAGAAAATCTATAAATATCCAACAGATTATTGTACCAACTATCAACCCGATAATAGTATAAATTAATCTCCATCTCAGTTCCTCGAGGTGTTCGAGAAAAGTCATTTCCTTTTCAGTGTATTCATCATCTTCGGGTTCTTTAGGCATGCTTTAGCCTAATTCTGCATAGAGAAGAAATTTTGAACAAAGCTGTTTAACATCTTCCTTAATCAAGTTAAGCTTTTTTTCATTTTCAAAATTATTTATTGCATCATTAATAAAACCTGCAATAACATGCATTTCATTTTCTTTCATACCTCTTGTTGTTACAGCAGGGGTTCCGACTCTTATTCCGCTTGTAACAAAGGGGCTTCTCTGATCGAAAGGAACCATATTTTTATTTACAGTGATACCTGCTTTCTCTAAAGAATTTTCTCCCTGCTTCCCCGTTATATTTTTATTTGTAAGATTGATAAGCAAAAGATGATTATCCGTTCCGCCTGAAACAATATCAAAATTATATTCCAATAATTTTGATGAAAGAGCTTTTGCATTTTTCATAATTTGCTGTGCATAATCTTTAAAAGAATCCTGAAGAGCTTCTCCAAAAGCAACGGCTTTAGCCATAATGATGTGCATTAATGGTCCTCCTTGAATTCCCGGCATAACCTGACTATCGAGAAGTTCAGACATCATTTTAACTCTGTCCCCTTTTGGAGTTTTAATTCCAAATGGATTTTCTTTATTCTTACCCATAAGGATAATGCCACCTCTTGGTCCTCTTAAAGTTTTGTGAGTTGTTGATGTAACAACATCACAATACCTTAGTGGATTATCCATTAAACCCTTTGCAATAAGCCCCGCAGGATGAGCCATATCGCAAATTAAAAAAGCACCAACAGAATCTGCTATTTGTCTGAACTTTGCATAATCCCATTCCCTTGGATAAGCACTCGCTCCTGTAACGATAAGTTTAGGTTTTTCTTTCTTAGCTAAATCTTCTATCAGGTTGTAATCTAATGTTTTAGTCTCTTTATCTAGTGTATAACCAATGGCTTGATACAGTTGCCCTGAGAAATTAACTGGCGAGCCATGTGTCAAATGTCCACCATGTGCAAGACTAAGCCCCAGGAATTTATCACCGGGTTTTAAGAGAGTCATAAACACAGCCATATTAGCTTGTGAACCGCTATGAGGTTGAACATTTACATACTCTGCTCCGAAGAGTTTTTTTAATCTTTCCCGTGCAATATCTTCTGCCATATCAACAAATTCACAACCACCGTAATATCTTTTACCGGGATAACCTTCAGCATATTTATTTGTAAGAATTGTTCCGGCAGCTTGCAAAACTGCCTGACTTACAAAATTTTCAGATGCAATTAATTCAAGTTTTTCCTGCTGACGATTTAATTCTTTATTCAAAACTTCAAAGATTTCTATATCATTCTTCAACTGATTATTCATTTGTATAAAATATTTATTAATAGTTAATAGAAATTTAAGCTTAATCGTTTAAAACAAAAAGGTTTCAGAACTAAATGTCCTGAAACCTCAAATAAAATTATTTATAACTCATTAAGGAACAGTAATACTTCTTCCAATCCACCCGTAACAACTTCCTGTAATTGCAATGGATTGACCAGATTTTAATTTTCTGAAAAAATAATCCTCCTGCGAAGGTACAGATGTTGATAATGCTGAGATTCTTTCCTGGGCTTGTGTTACAGTAGGATCCATATTTTTAGCTTTTCTGTATGTATCAACGGCAAGCAGATAAACTAATTTATCTTCAAACTCAAATCCGCAGCTTCTTGCAGCTTGTTCGTATAAATTTCCAATATAGTAAATTGGTAATCCCCAACCATCACCTACTTCACTTGCTTTCTCAAATTGTGTTCTCGCAGATGAGAGTTGATTTTTATCTTTATAAACAATACCAAGATTCAGGTAATGATCCTTTTTTTCCGGTTCCAGCTGAATTAATTTTTTATATGTACTTTCAGCTTTATCAAGCTGTTCAGTTCTATGATATGCCGTAGCAAGAGGAGTCAGGTAACTTGAAGACTCAGGATTTTTTCCAACAAGAAACTCTAATGGTATAATTGCTTCCTGATATAAATTAGCTTTCATAGCAGTTGTAGCATATTTCCATGCTTTCTCCTGGTTTTCAGCATCAAGTTCCCATGCTTTCTTTAATACTTTAACAAGATCATCAATATTCGGGACCAGGTTTTCTAGTTCAGCACAATAGATAGGATTATCCGGTTCCTTATCACAAAGCATACTATAAAGATCTAATGCTTTCTGTTCATATTCATTTGATTCACTCATATTTGCTTTATAGAGTTGTCCTAATCTATGATGATAATAAGTTGATAAATTAGGATCATATTGGAATGCAGTTTCATATTCTTTGATAACTTCATTCGCATCAACTCCCAACCATAATTCCGACACAAAAGCTTTTCTCGCCTGAAAATATCCTTTTGCATCAGGATAATTTGCCAATGCCATATCATAAAAAGAAATCATAGAGTCTTGAATTGCTATCTTTTCTTCTTCTGCTATATCGGAAGAATCATGGAGATACCATAAACAATCTTCCATCTTATAATAAATCCACTTTGCAAATTTTTGTTTGTTACACTCAAGAACCTGCCATCCGTAAGGCAGAGCACTTTTATAATCTTTATTCTTATGATATTCAGAAAAGAGGCTATATGTTTCAAGTATCTTTAATGAATCGCAGGGATTTTGTGCGAAAGAAGGAAATAAAGATGCAGAAAAAAGAAATAAAATTATGCTGAGTATTTTCATTTTATGTTTCAACTTGATGATCCTTAAGTTGTTATTTTCATTGTTAATTTTCAGGCCTGATAAACCACAATTCTCCAAAACTAATTCCAAAGTTCAGTCTTATGATATCTTCTTTTATTAAGCCGGAGTCTTTTGTTCCTCTGACCGAATACTGAACTCCTAAATCGAGCGTATTACTATAACTGATCGGTAAAGAAAATCCACCTGAAACTGAAAACTGGTTTATGCCTTTGTTATTTATCATATACTGAGTTTCCTCAAAACTTAAACCTGAACGCCAGATAATTTGTTCCCAGAATGTATTGCCGGGTGAAAAATCAGGATGATATTCAAAACCTAAGCTTAATTTTTGGGCATCCTGTAAACCGGGTTGTGTTATACTATTTATTTTATATTCAGACCAGGGCTGAAATGAATAATCTAAACTGAGAAGATAATTTCCAGCAAGTATTATATTTGCTCCTAATGTAATTCTAATTGGAATTCCCATTTCACCATTACCAGCATAATTTGTATCAACTCCGGAAGATGATGTTGAAGTAAGGATTGTATCCAAATCCAAACTACCAGTATAAGAAATAGATGAACCAAATCTCAGGTCATTTACAAAACTTGTATCAACCAGGTATGATAAGTCAGGGCTGATGAATCCAAATGTTCCACCTAAACCTTTTGGCCTGTAAGAATTTTCATACTCAGCATAATTTGAAGTTGAAGTCGTAAGCTCAGACCTTGATTTATATAAAAGATTTCCGAAATAATAATCTGCAGTTGCCCCAACTACAAGATCAAATGGAAGTTTGTATGATGTTCCGATAAAAACTTTTGATAATCCTCCTGAACCTTCATAAGAGACTTTGTAAGACTGCGGAAGTTCGTATGATTCTTTAATCTTATAACTAACATTAGAAACCGGGATTAATCCTGTAGCCACTGATATTCCGTATAACTCACTTAAAGGAAATGCAATAGTAACTCCTGAAAATTCAGTTTCCGCAAAATACCCGCTATTATTCTTATCTGATAAAAACATTCCATTATAATATAATCCAAATTCAATCCGGGTTCTATTAATTTTATACCATCCTGCGGGATTTAATGAATTAATAAAATCCGCATCAGCAACAGAAACTCCCAACTGCCCCATTCCAGATCTTCTTGCCGAATAAGAATATTCGATATCACCGATTCCATATCTTGTATAAGTTGATCCGCTTTGACTGATGAGATTCTGCTGGTTGCTGAATATTATTATGATAAATAGTAATATTTTTTTCATTATTTCTTTTCTGTATAATTTATCTTTAATAAAGGTCTCTCAGAAATAATAGCAGCATTACTTCCTTTTACAGCAAAAAGTTCAACTCCGGTTAAAGTACTCCCGGGAGTAATATACAAACCATGATTATTACCTACCAACCATTCTCTTACAAATAAAGTTATATTTCCGGTAAATTGATTTCCACTTCTTAATAAACTTACCGCCGAAGATAAACTGTCTGTATTTGTACTATCATATAAATAATATACGTTTAATGCATTTGAAAAATTGGATCCAACGACAGTTTCATTAGTATCCAGGGTTAAAGTGAGTTCAGCGCTATTTATAATAGAATTAGGAGGCAGCTCTGGTAAATAAAAAAGTAATTTTGAAGTAATTATATAACCTGATTGTAAAACAATATTCTCATCAGAAACCACGGGTAGAGTCCCTGTAATCACACCAACATCTAAAGTGGTTATGAATGAAATTGTATCAACATATACTCCGGGTTTTTCAATCACAACATTTATAATTGGAAAATTCTCAAAACTACTTGTAAGCGCCTGGTATCCTAAAACTTTCTGTGTATTTGAAGTTGGTTTTAAATAAATACCTTTATCCGCATCCAAACTTGTATCAGCAGCAATCTTAAGCCAGTTTTGTATAAGAGGATTGTTTAATGTATTTAATTTTACGGTTGTTAAAGAATCATTAATCTCTTTCTCAATGGATAAATCTTCGTCAACATAAATAAGAGATGTTATACTATCTTCCGTAAAATTAACAGACCAATCAGATGTTACTTCGTGAATGGTAAAATCAAATGGGACCGATTCAACGCCGAAATTATAGGTTTGATTTAACTGTAACTCTGAGCTGATAATATTTATACTATCATTCAGTATATCTTCTTCCAATGAATCTTCTAATGCAATATTAAATTTTATCAGTATTGATGCCTCGGTATTACTACTTTTCCCTAATAGTAATCTGCTTGATGCACCTAAAGAAACTTTTTCATGTTTGTAAGATGATACTTGTGATATGGAATCATCAGCTGAATTTATTGTTTTTATATTTAACAGGTCATTTCCAAGTTTATCTAAACCAATTGATGTTGGTTCATCGCTGCAGCTAAAAAGTATTAAAGAGGAAATAAAAAGAATTAAAAACTTTATTTTATTTATCACTCAGTTTTCTCCGGAAAAGTCTTTTTCAATAAATGTACATGCTTCTAAAATATTATTGGCGACAAAAGTGGGAATTTTATTTAGCTTTTGCAATGTAGAAAAACTTTCATTACCGTATCCCGTTTTAACTAAAACTGTCTTCAAACCGGAATTATACCCACATTCAATATCTGAAACAGCATCTCCAATCATATATGATTTTTTTAATTCGATATTATGATCTTCTGCTGCCTTTATAACCATTTCTGTTGAAGGTTTTCGGCAGGAACATTCTTCCTCTGTACTGAACTCCGGATGGTACGGACAATAATAGAAAGCATCAATTTCAACTTTACTGATTTTCAGGAGATTATTTATTTTCCTGTTAACAGCTTCTACATTTTCTTTGGTAATCAAACCTCTTGCAATGCCTGATTGATTTGAGATTACGATCAATTTAAAATTTAATTTGTTTTTTAGAATTGAAAGTGCTTTCCCTGTATAAGGGAATAATTTGACTTTTTCTGGATCACCCAAATAACCTGGGTCTTCGTTGAGAGTTCCATCTCTATCAAGAAAGACTGCATAATTTGCCATTAATTACTATTAAGAATCTTTTTATATAAATCAAGATATTTTTTTGCCGATGAATGCCAGCTGAAATCCGCCTTCATTCCATTACGCATAATCTTAATCCAGGTTTTTTTATCTTCAAAAAGTTTGAGGGCTTTTTTAAGCTCTTTCATTAAAGTTTCTGCATCATATTTTTTAAATAAGAAGCCGGTGCCTTCCCCGGTTTTTTCATTAAAAGGAATTACTGTATCAACTAATCCTCCGGTTTCTCTTACAACCGGAACAGTTCCATACGCCAAAGAATACATCTGGTTTAAGCCGCAAGGTTCATATTTAGACGGCATAAGAAAAATATCTGCTCCAGCTTCTATAAGATGAGCAAGTTCATCATTAAAGCCAAGATAGCATGCAAATTTATCTTTATGCTTGTGACTCATCTTTTCGAAAAAGCTGTGATACTTCTTATCACCTGTACCCAATAAAACGAACTGAATATTAAGATTCATCAATTCAGGAAATGCTTCACTAACCAGATCTAATCCTTTTTCATCGTATAA
>CAZECH010000025.1:0-2433 GCA_964510675.1 uncultured Ignavibacteriaceae bacterium | reverse complement strand
CATCAAAAAAATTTCTATTTATTTTTTTTGAAACATTTTTATCTAAGTCCTTTCTTATAAGCCGTGTTTGGTGTGTACCTTTTCTAATAAAACCATCTCCTTTCTTAAGTTTACCATAATCCTTTTTCATCATATAACCTGGAAATAATACCGATTATAGGAATGTTCTCATCATACTTGAATCCAAATTTTACGGCAAGATCTTTCTTGTTCTCAAGCTTAATTTCAATATTCTTACTTGTATATTTTTTTGAAAGGTGTTTATCTTTTTCAGGATTCCATACACGGGTATCTATCCCGTTTATGATTCCGTACAAATCCTTTTTTCTTTTTACTAAAACTGGTTTTAATCCGGAGCTTAAATGATTATCAGTTGTTATTTCATCAGCATAAGTTTCGCTTACTGTGTTAATAACATCGGCATAGAGTAAACCGGTTTTTAAAAAATTAAATTTACCATTCATCAGAACACCATTAGAAGAATTAAGTTCTTCCGGCAATGATGTTTTTGAGAAAATTGATTTTGGAAATTCTCCCTGGTATGAGAGATTGTGAATTGTAAACAATGTCTTGAACTTTGCAAACATCGGATCTTTTTTATAAACAGTTTTAAGATAAGCCGGAACTAATCCGGTCTGCCAGTCATTGCAGTGAATAATATCAGGTAACCAGCCCAATTTAGAAATCAGTTCAAAAACTGATTGATTAAGCAGAATAAATCTTTCATCATTATCCAGATAATCTTTTTCTGTTTTAGGATCAATATATAAACTGTTCCTACTGCCGAAATACTCATGGTTGTCAAGAAAATAGATTTGAACTCTTACCTTTGGTCCGGGTAAAAAACAGGATTTTAGCGAAAACACAACATCTTTATCTCCAATTTTAATAACCAGATCTTTTAACCTTACAACTTCATGGATCTTGAATTTCCTTTCATCAACAGCCCCGTATTTAGGAACAACAATCCTAATCTCGTGACCCATTTCAGAAAGCATCTGGGGAAGTGCTGAAGAAACATCAGCTAATCCGCCGGTTTTTACAAAAGGAACAACTTCTGAAGTTACAAAAAGGATTTTTAGCTTTTTTGAAGACATTTTGAACGCAATTTTTATTTTTTATTATTGTAATTTACTAAAATATCAGTAGTATCTCAAAATTAAATTGAAATGATACCTTTAAACACATTTGTACCTTTTCTTTTAAGTAATCTTCAGGAAATATTATATTTGTTCAGGTAATTAAAAATCATCCTGACATGAAATACATTATTTTTTTCTTTTGCATACTCAGCATATTTATTATTTATTCCTGCAGTGCTTCAACAGATAGCCGTTATGCTGATGATAAGAATAAGAATGAAGTTGAGAAAGAATTAAAGAAAGAAACTGATTCATCTGTAAAAAATATTGTTGAAGACTTCGATTTTACACCTTACAGAACTAAGCTTGAAATTCCTGAAAAGGAAATTTCAATCCCAACAACTATAGACTATTCTGAAATCTGGTATCAATATGAAGAATCAGAAGTTGATACTTCCTCCCAAATAAACAGAAAGATTATTGATAAAGTAAATGGTTACAGAGTTTTAATTCTTACAACAGACAATCTTGAAGAAGCAAATAATATGCGATCGGAAATTTATTTTAATACAACTCAAAAAGATGTTTATGTAATTTTCGATCCCCCATTTTATAAAGTAATGATAGGTGATTTTATAAATTATCCGGATGCAAATGATTTAAACTTTAAAATGAGACAGCTTGGTTATAATGAATGTCGTGTTGTGAATGAAACGATAAATATTTTTGAGTAATGAAAAAAATTCTTCTTAATCCTGCTCAAATAATTACCTGCGATACTAAAGGGAAAAATTTTAAGAGGGGAAAAGAGTTAAACGATATCAGCTTAATTGAAGATCATTCTCTTATTATTGAAAACGGAATCATTAAAGATTTTGCTCCGGGTACTTCTTTAAAAATAAACTCTTCTGATATTGTAATAGATATTAAAGATAAAGTTATCCTTCCCGGTTTAGTTGATTGCCATACGCATTCTGCATTTGCTGGCTCAAGAGCAAATGAATTCCGTATGAGACTTGCCGGTGCAACTTATGAGGAAATTGCAGAAAAAGGCGGCGGAATAAACACTACTGTTAGCGCTGTAAGAAACTCTTCCATAGAAGAGTTGATTAATCTTCTCAGTCAAAGAGTAAATTATTTTATTTCTCAAGGGGTTACTTCCCTGGAAATAAAAAGCGGATATGGACTTGATTTTGAAAATGAACTTAAACTTCTTCAATCTATTAATTATCTAAAAGATATTTCCCCGATAGAGATTGTTCCGACTTTTCTTGGCGCTCATACTTTTCCGCCGGAGTTCAAAGGTAATCACAAAAGTTATATTGATTTGATTATCGAGAAGCTAATTCCT
>CAZECH010000024.1:0-15584 GCA_964510675.1 uncultured Ignavibacteriaceae bacterium | reverse complement strand
AAATTCTTAACTTCAGAAATAATTATATAATCCAATCTATGTCTTACATAGTAACAGCAAGAAAATGGCGCCCGCAACAATTTAAGGAAGTTGTTGGACAGGAACATATTACCACAACTTTAAAGAATGCAATTAAAGATGGAAGAATTGCACATGCATATTTATTTGCAGGCCCGCGTGGTGTTGGCAAAACTACAACAGCCAGAATTCTTGCTAAAACTCTGAATTGCCTTAATCCTGTAAATTATGAGCCTTGCAATGAATGTGAAATTTGTAAAGCTATCCAATCAGGCCAGTTACTGGATATAATTGAAATTGATGGAGCATCGAACAGAGGAATTGATGAAATGAGAACGCTGCGGGAATCAGTTAAGTATGCACCATCAAAAGCGAAATATAAAGTTTACATCATTGATGAAGTGCATATGCTAACTAAGGAATCTTTCAATGCATTTCTTAAAACCTTGGAAGAACCACCTGCACAAATAATTTTTATTTTTGCTACTACAGATGTACATAAAGTTCCGCTTACAATAGTTTCCCGCTGCCAGAGATTTGATTTCAGAAGAATAGAACTTGAAACTATCAAAACACTCCTTAGCAAAATTGCAAAAAGTGAAGGGATTGAAATTGATGATAAAACCCTTACCCTCATTGCACGAAAAGCAGATGGTGCTTTAAGAGATGCTGAAAGTTATTTCGACCAGGCTATTGCTTTCTGTGGTAGTAAAATTGAATCATCAGTTGTAAGCAAAATATTAAACCTGATTGATGATGAAGTTTATTTTATGATTTCCGATGCAGTTCTGGATAAAAATTTCAAATCTGTTTTTGAAGCTACCAAAGAAATTTATTCTAATGGCTGGAACTTTACAGATTTTATTGAAGGCTTGATAGCACATTTCAGAAATATAATGACAGTCATTATAACTGAAAATACTAACACAATTGAATCTGCGGAGATATTCAAAAAGAGATATTCGGACTATCTTGGTAAATTCAGTGAAGGCGATATTCTTAGGTTGTTGAATTTTCTTAATAAAACCGGACAGGAATTAAGATACTCTCAAAACCAGAAATTAAAAATTGAAATAGCTCTTTGTCATCTTGTTGGCCTGGAAAAAACATCCACCATTTCCGAACTGATACAAAATTTGAATGATGGAAATATTGAGCTTCCTTTAATTAAAGACAAACAGGAAAAAAAAAATCCGGTAAATAGTGATATTAAACAAGAAAAATTTTATGCTTTTAGGGAACCGGCATCAGAACCAATAAGGAAATTTTCCGGTTTAGAGCCGGATTTAAATTCCATAGTTGAAAAATGGCGGGGGTTTGCAGAACTTGTTTCGGAAGAAAAGAGATTAACACTTGGACATTTCTTTAATACTACTCAACCGATTGATATATCGGGTAATAAAATAAGCCTTCAGTTCAGCAATAAAGAAGAAATAAATTATTTTAATTATAATATTGATTATCTCAATAAAAAAGCATTTGAATATTTTGGTAAAAGACTTCAGTTCAAAGCTATTGATCAAACAGATAGTGTTTCTGTAAAAAATGAAATCCAGCCAGATAAAACAAGTTTGAATGCGAATTCTATAAACACAGGTGATGAATATGTTGATCTCATCATCAATGAGCTTGGTGGCGAAGAATTTAGCTAATTTTATAAGCTTTTAACCTATCTTTTTATAACCCATAATTTTTGAAAAATTAAGAATAATACCTATTTTAGCAACCTATGTCTCAAAAAATAATCGTGGCTATTGATGGTCCTGCCGGATCAGGTAAAAGCACATCGGCAATATTAGTAGCCCGGAAATTGGGTTATCTTTATATTGATACCGGGGCTATGTACAGAGCAATAACTTTTTTGGCAATAAAAAAAAAGTTGAACCTGACTGAAGATATTACAAGATTAACCAGGGATACTGATCTTAGACTTGATTTTGTTGATGGTAAAACTAAAGTATTTATTGACGGATCTGAAATTACTGAGGATATAAGAAAGCCTGAAATCAATGAACGGGTAAGTGAAATTAGTAAGATTGAAGGTGTTAGAAAAATTTTAGTTGATAAGCAAAGAGAGATGGGAAAAGGTATTAGAGGTGTAGTTATGGAAGGAAGAGATATAGGTACTGTTGTTTTTCCAAATGCTGAAGTTAAAATTTTTATGACTGCCTCAATTGATGAACGTGCAAAAAGACGAAAGAAGGAATATTCAGAAAAAAGTATTGAGATAACACTTGATGAAGTTAAAAAAAATTTGCTTAACAGGGATGAAATTGATTCGGGACGTGAAGTTAGTCCATTAACTCCGGCAAAAGAAGCGGTTGAGATTAATACCTCGAAAGTTACCATTGATGAACAGGTAAATTTAATTCTTGAGGAAGTTAAAAAGGCAGCAAATAAAAAAGGAATGACACTTCAACTTATAAGTTGAAAATAAAACCAGTAACCAACTAATGTTAAACTAAAAATTTATCTGCAAGCTTTTCTTTTATGGTTTTGGAAAAGACAGCAGAGAGTAAAAATAATTCGGAGGATGAATGTCCAAGAAAGAATCGACTACTATCCAGGTGACAAATGATGATTACGAAAAAGCTAAGAATAAATTTGAGAATGAAGAGTACTCAAAAGAAGAATTCTTAACCCTTGCCCGCCTCTATTCTGATTCATTTAAAAATGTAAAAGAAGGAGAAATTGTTAAAGGTAGAGTTGTAAGAGTTCAGGGCGATAATGTTATTCTTGATGTTGGATTTAAATCTGAAGGCTCAATACCTTTAATTGAATTTCCAAACAGCGAAGTTAAGATAGGCCAGGATGTTGATGTTGTTCTGGAAAGTGTAGAAGACCAGGAAGGAAATCTTGTACTAAGCAAATCCAGAGCTGATTTCCTAAGAATTTGGGAAAGAGTGATTAATGCTCACGAAACAGGAGAGATAATTCAGGGCAAGATAGTGAAACGAATAAAAGGTGGAATGGTTGTAGACCTTATGGGAATGGAAGCATTTCTTCCGGGTTCACAAATTGATATTCGTCCAATACGGGACTTTGATGCATTTGTTGGTCAGACTATGGATTTCAAAGTTGTAAAAGTTAATATACCCACAGAAAATGTTGTTGTATCACATAAAGTTCTTGTTGAAGAAGAAATATCTGGTCAGAGAAATGCGATTCTTGAAGGCCTTGAGAAAGGACAGATACTTGAAGGTACGGTTAAAGCCATTACAGATTTTGGTGTATTCATTGATCTTGGAGGTGTTGATGGTCTGGTACACATTACTGATTTAAGCTGGGGCAGAATAAATCATCCTAATGAAATTGTGAAGCTTGATGAAACTATTAAAGTTGTTGTTACTGATTTTGACGAAGAGAAGAAAAGAATTTCATTAAGTCTTAAGAAGCTTCTTCCTCATCCATGGGAAAAGATTGATGAGAAACTTAAGGTCGGAGATAAAGTTTCAGGACGTGTTGTTTCTCTGACTGATTATGGTGCATTTATTGAAATTGAAAAAGGTATTGAAGGTCTTATCCATAACTCTGAAATGAGCTGGACTCAGCACATTAAACATCCATCCCAGGTTGTAGCAATGGGACAAATTGTTGAAGCTGTTATTCTTAGCCTTGATAAGGATGAGAAGAAGATTTCCCTTGGAATTAAACAGCTTGAACCCGATCCATGGCAAACCCTGATGCAGAAATATCCTGTTGGTTCAAGACATTCCGGTATTGCACGTAACCTGACAAACTTTGGTGTTTTTGTTGAGCTTGAACCAGGTGTGGATGGACTTGTTCACATTTCTGATCTTTCATGGACAAAAAAAATAAGGCATCCTGGTGAAGTTGTTAAGAAAGGTGAAAAGCTTGAAGTAACCGTTCTTAGTGTTGATGTTGATCAGAGAAAAATTTCCCTTGGCCACAAGCAGGTAGAAGAAAATCCATGGGATAAATTTGAACGAAAATACTTTGTTGGAGCAATGGTTCAGGGTAAAATTGTGAGGATAATTGAAAAAGGAATCATAGCAGAATTGCCTGAAAATGTTGATGGATTTGTACCAACTACTCAGCTTTCAACCGGAAAGATAAAGAACGTTGCAAACCATTTTCCTGTTGATTCCGAATTGCCATTAAAGGTAATTGAATTCGATAAGGAAAATAAAAAAATTGTTCTTAGTTCAATTGCGGCACTTAAAGAAAAACCGGAAGAAGAAATTCAAAGTTATATTGATTCTCACAAACTTGAGAAAGTAACTGTTCAGGAAATAAAAAATACTGAAACAACTGCTATAGATACTTCTGAATTTCCGATATTTGAAGTGCCGGAAGAAATTTCTCAGAGACAATCTTCAGAGAAAAAATAAATCTTTCTTAATCAATTAAATTAAGAGCGGGAATTTTCCCGCTCTTAAAATTTTAAATAGAATGGCACAAACTGTAGCTTTACATACCTTGGGATGCAAATTAAATTTTTCCGAAACATCCACAATCGGAAATGAATTTCTAAAAAATGGATTTGAGATCACAGACTTAATTGGGAAGGCAGATATTTATGTCCTCAACACGTGTACTGTTACTCAAAATGCTGAGAAAGATTGCCGCCAACTTGTTAGAAAGTTTTTAAAACGAAACCCGGAAGCGTACATTATTGTTACCGGATGTTATGCACAATTAAGACCTGATGAAATTGCTAAAATCAAAGGTGTTGATGCTGTTCTGGGTAGTAATGAAAAGTTTAAGCTCTTTTCTTTAATTGATAATTTCCGGAAGAAAGATCTCGCCTGTATTTTTGTTTCCCCATCGGATAAATTAAATGATTTCGGTCCCGCTCATTCAACCGATGCAGACAGCAGAACAAGGGCTTATCTCAAAATCCAGGATGGATGCGATTATAAATGTTCCTTCTGTACGATACCTCTTGCGAGAGGTTTAAGCAGAAGTATGCATCCTGATGATATTCTTCATCAGTTCAGGAATCTTGTTAATGAAGGATATAAAGAAATAATTTTGACCGGTGTTAATGTTGGGGATTACGGTAAAAATAATTTTACGAACCTTTACAACCTGCTATTAAATCTTGCAGATGTTGAGGGAGATTTCAGAATTCGAATAAGTTCAATCGAACCAAATCTTTTATCAGATGAAATTATTGAGCTTACTGCAAACAATGAAAAGATGTGCAAACATTTTCATATACCTTTGCAAAGCGGAAGTTCTGATATTCTTAAATTAATGCGACGAAGATATAACGCAGAAGATTACTCGGATCTTATTTATAAATGCAAAGAGAAGATTCCTGATTTGGGAATTGGTGTTGATGTTATAGTGGGTTTCCCCGGTGAAACGGAAGATGATTTTCTTAAGACTTATAATCTCTTAAATGAACTCCCTGTTTCATATCTTCATGTTTTTACTTATTCTGAAAGGCCGGATACAAAAGCAATAGAACTCGCCAATCCGGTTGATATTTATGAAAGAAGAAAAAGAAATAATATGCTAAGGATACTGAGTGAAAAGAAAAGATATGAATTTTATAAAAGTATGATCGGGACAGAACTTGAAGTGCTTTTTGAATCTGAAGACGTTTATAATAAAATAAAGGGATTTTCTTCCAACTATATAAAAGTTAGAATGGATTATAACCCGGGTCTTCATAATAAAATTTTTACAGTTCTTATTGAAGGCATAGAGGATAATTGCTGTACTGGTTCTATTAAGGGGACAAAAAAATCAATTGAACTTAAAGCAAGTTAAAATGATATTCCTTATAGTTTTATGAAAAAATTAATCTTCTTAATACTCGCATTAATTTCTGTCTCTTTTTCCCAAAGTTCTAAAAATATTCTTGAACTTGAAGAAGAAATAAAATCAATCAGGGACAATTATAACCATGCTTTTACAAGCGATACTTTAATTCAAAATCCGGCGAAAAAGAAAACAGGTTTAGCAATTTTATATTCTTTTCTTTTACCCGGTATGGGTGAGCTTTACGCCGAATCTTATTCAAGCGGTCAATATTTTACAATTGCTGAAGGTGCTCTCTGGGGAATTTTTATTGGGATGAACTCATATGGTAATTGGCAAAAAGACAGGTATAAATCCTTCGCGTTATCCAAAGCCGGAATTACTTCGGATGGTAAAGATGAAGAATATTTTGGAACAATAAGTCAGTATATTAGCATTGAAGAATACAATAATGAGAAAGCCCTCGAAAGAAACTTTGATGAAATGTACAATCCGCAAAAGTTATATTGGAACTGGGGAAACCAGGAAAACCGCGAACAATACAGAAGCATGTGGCTATCCAGTGAGCAGACTTTTAATGATGTCAGGTTTATTGTTGGGGCAATGATTATTAACAGGATTGCAAGTGCGATAAATGCTGTAAGATTAGTTGCTGCATATAATAAGAGAATCAACTCAGAAGTTTCATGGAATTTTTCAATTGGAATTTCTAAACCGGTCAACCTTCCCCAATCGCTAACATTTAATTTTCAGAAAAGCTTTTAGTTATTTCATTATCGAATTGTATTCAGATTAATTAACGAATTAACAAATTACTTTAAGTAAAAAGCTATAAAAGAATTATGGAAGTAAAATCAAATAAAGAATACAATCCTCAAATGCATTCAGCAGAGCATATTCTTAATCAAACAATGATAAGAATGTTTAACTGTGAAAGATCATTCAGTAATCATATAGAAAAGAAAAAATCCAAATGTGATTATCATTTTAACCATGCTTTGACAGAAGATGAAATTAATGAAATAGAGAGCCGGGTAAATAGAATTATTGAAAAAGACATGCCGGTTATAGAAGAGTTCTATTCAAGAGAAGAAGCTGATAATTCATTCAATCTTTCAAAATTGCCCGAAGATGCCGGGAATAATGTAAGAATTATAAAGATTGGTGATTATGATGTTTGCCCGTGCAGTGGAGTACATATTTCACATACGAAAGAGATTGGTAGTTTTAAAATTATCTCTACTAATTTTAATAATGGCATCCTGCGAATCAGGTTTAAGTTGAAATGAAAATCAGTAAACTTACTTTTCATTTCTTGACTCATTATTTAAGCAGTAACATTTTCCTTGTCTGAGTAAAAACTTGTCTGTTACCAACTTCAATTTTACAAAAATAAATTCCGCTTGATAAAAAATTCGCACCAAAATTAACTTCATATTTTCCAGCTGATTTTTCCTCATTAACCAAAGTTGCAACTTCAATACCCAAAACATCATAAACCTTAAGATTAACGAATGATGATTTTGGAATTATGAATTTAATTTTTGTTGTTGGATTAAACGGATTAGGATAATTCTGGCTTAATTCAAAATCAGATAAAATATCACCAGTCTTAAGTTCAACTACATTGGAATACTGATATTTGCCATCATAATCAATTTGCTTTAAACGATATAATGAGATCCCGTTTTTTAAATTCAAATCAATAAAATGATAATCATTTCTTTCAGCAGTGGTACCCTTTCCTTCTATAAAACCTATCTTCTCCCAACCTTGAACCGGCGAAGTCAAAGACAAAGTCTTTTCAATTTCAAATCCTTTATTATTCAATTCAGTAGCGGTTGTCCAATTAAGTAATGCTGTTTCCTTATTCAATTCAACACTAAAAGAAGAAATCTCAACAGGTGTTACATCATTAATAATTATTAAAGGAAATTTAGGACCATAACCCCACCGGTCAAGTGAATCAGGAATTCCGTCATATATTAGACTTAATCCTGTGGAGTAAATTGTATCAACCTCGGAAGAATCTGAAGCAGTGTATTCAAAATGCCAGGAAATTGTATCCTGCTGTGTTGGAAACAAAAGAGGAAAAGCTTGCGTTAATTCATTTGGTGCCCTGTAATCCCATACTGATAAAGAATCAATAGCTCCCATTAAACCAAATCTTCCGGCAACATTATATCCACCGGCTTCTGCAGGTCCGCCGGCAAGGAACATTTTATAAATCCCGGTTTGTCCGACTGTTAAAGTCTCCGGTCCTTCAATCCAAACCTTTACAGTAGTATCTTCATATAGACTATGACAGACACAGCCATCACCATTTAATTGAGTACCTCCAATTCGTTCAGTCTGATTTTCAAAAAGACCGGAATAAGCTAATAGCGTGAATGATAAAAACAGGACTACCAGAAAAACGTTTATTTTCAAAAAGAAGCTCTACTTTAATTTGAGGTAGAGCAAAAATAACAAAATTTTGTATTTGTCAAATTCCACGGATAATTAATTACATCAAAACTATCCGGAAGGATAAAGATTCACTTATTGTTTTTTACATTAAACAATCTTTTAAATTCTTCAACGTCATTCATTTCTTTTATTCTATTTTCTTCATCATCAATTTGATTTTTTATTGATATGGAATGATAAAATTCCTCACTTGTCATCAGGAAACACCCACATACTTTAGCAAAATTTCTAATCCCGTTATCTGAAGAAACAACAATAATATTATTTCTGCTTTTAGAAGAGGATACCTGCTCTTTAATTTTTTCATCTGCAGTTCTTGATTCTGAATAAATAATTTTTCCACCCTTGGGATTTATTTTCATGTTTTCATATCCATCAAAGTGTAAAGTCATTTTTATCTTTTTACCTGAAAAATGATTCTGTAAAATATAAGCAACCTGTTCTCTTGCACTCTGCTTATCTTTATTCTGAAGATCTGATAACTTCTTTACCTTACCAATTAAATTATTCCCATCAATTATATAATGTTTCATATTAATATCCGCTGTAGAACTGGTCTCTTTTTGTAATTTTAAGATCCTGCAGCTGCGGGGCTTTTACTCTTATTTCAAGGCTGTAACCAGTATAAGTCCCAATCGGATTCCATGTAAAGTTTAAAAGCCAGCAATGTAAATCTCTTGATATCCTGATTTGAGGCGCAGCAAATTCTTTCCTGTTAAAATCATAACTTCCGCTAAAAGAAAATTTCCAGTTTGGTGTAAGGTTAAAATTAAGTGAACTGCTTATGTTAGAATGTGTAGTAATGTTGGCAGGAACTCTTTTATCAAGAGAGTAATTATAATTAAGGGTGATATCCCATGGAATTGTAAAGTCTGGATCTTTGTTATCGTAAATTCCTTTATAAGTACCTTCGGCACTTCCCAATTGAAATTCATCCTGCTGATATTCAGATGATTGATCTTTAGTACCTGATGATTTTAATTTTTCTCCCGATAAGCTTGTTGAAACTGAAAAACTTAAATTCGTCATCCTGAATAAGCCTCTTCCCTGTTCAATAAGAAATTTATCAATATTACTTCCTAACGCATTCGTTTCATATAAGGTAAAGCTTGAATTTCCGTTAAAGTTGAACCAGTTTCCAACCTGAGTCCTGAAGCCAACTGTTAAAGGAGAAAACCTTACACTATCTGCTGCAAAATTGTAACTAAGAGAACCGTCAAGATTAAGAAGCTGTATTTTATTTTCTTTTGATGTTGTATCTGTGGGATCAACCGAAGTTTTCATTTCAAAAATATTTGAAACACGAAAAGAAATGCTTTGTGATTCTCCCTGCGATGGACCGCCAAAAACTTCTTCTCTAAACATATTGTATTTTACTTCCTGCCCTTTTGAATTGATGTACGTTCTATAATATCCCCAATAAGGCTTGGAAAAATCAGGTGTATAATTGTAGCTGATAGCCGGATTTACTGTATGCCTAATCGCAGCGATTCCAAGTATATTAGGCTGAATGATGCCATAAAATTTTGTCGATGCGCTTACACCAGTGTTAAAAGTTCTTACAAAATTTATTTCCTTAATATCATTAGTCGCGATTATTTCTTTTCCTGAAGTATCTAAACCAGCGAACTCCTGTTCAATTCTTTTATTGTACCACCTTTCCTGGTAACTGATTGAAGGAGTTATACTGAAAAATCCAATTTTTGGCGAAGCACTTGTTCTTATATTATGCTGAATTCCTCCTCTTATCTTAAGTCCATCGTCAGTTTTATTCCTGTTATTTTGAAAATTGCTGGAATAAGTATAACCAATCATTTCATACCATTCATAATTACCGCTGCCTGTTTTACTTCTGAAAGGATATTTCTGCGACATGTTAAACGATGCGCTTGGAAGTATTTCTGAAACGGTATTTGCATCAAGATTCTGACTTCTTCTATAACTTATATTCATACTATTGCCGGATTCATCCCACGTTTTAGAAAGAGAAGCACTTGATTCTATAACCCTGCTGAGTCTTTCATTCAAATCATAAATAGTATTTCTCGAATAATTAGCACCAGATACAAACTGGAGGTTCGCATCAAATCGTAGCGTAGGAGTTATAGATTGATTATGATTCCATTTAATAAACCAGTCTCTGCTTTCACTTCTGTCCAGATCTGTTGCTTCACCCGATTTAAAGTTTTTATAATTCCCTTCAAGGTTTCCTGAGAATTCATAGCGCTTAGAATACCTGAAACGTGAATTAAGATTATAACTTCCGCGGGTATAATAATCAGCAGTTACATTCCAATCCATATAATCACTTATTGCCCAGAAGTAACCGAAGCGGGAAAAATATCTTCCATAAGTTCCATCTTCTCCAAAAACGGGTGGAATAATTCCTGAACGTCTTCCTGATTCAATCGGGAAAATCGCAAATGGGATTGGAATCGGGAAAGGGACCCCGCCAAAGTTAAGCCAGATCCATTTAGCAATTATCTGGTCTTTGTGAATGACTTTCATTTCGGGTGAATAGAAATGATAATGTGGTGTATCAATCTCGCATGTAGTATAAATTCCATTTTCAATAAAATAAGTTTCTTCATCCATCTTTTTAATTTTTGCACCGGTATATCTCGCACCGTCACTTTCAGTTCCGGCAGAAGAAATAAACCCTTGTTTATTTTTAAAATTATATCTCATTCTGAATCCTTCATAAGAATCTGTACCTTCTTTCAAAATTGGTGTGCCTGTATATTTTTGTGGTAGTGAATCAGAAGAAATACCTTCAGCTTCAATATTATTGGTTTTAAAATCAACATAAATATTCGCGCTTTTAAGGTCAGTTTCTCTATATAGGATTGAAGCATCGCCATAAATGTTCATCTTTTTATTCTTAACAAAAAAGATAAGTGAATCGGAAGCATTTGTATAAATTACTGTATCAACATCATAAGATTTTTTAGCAGTTGTATCCTTAACTAAAAGAGAATCTTGCAGAAAAGGAACTTGTGTGGTATCGCGGGAAATTAAAGTATCAGTCTCCTGTGAGAAGGAGGTAATAGAAAAAGCAATTACAAAAAGTGTAATGAATAAAAATCGCATATAAGGAGATAATCATCAAATTGTCATGCTGAACTTGTTACAGCATCTACAAAAAAAATTTTAACCAGATCCTGAAACAATTTCCCTGTTAAGATTTATAAAAGACCAAAGCCGATGATCCTTTTATACCGGCATCATTCTTAAGCTTTGCCGGGAGAACTTTTACTCTTTTCTTTAAAGGAGTTAAAACTCTGGCAACAATTGTTTCGCGTATTTTGGAAAATAACGGTTCACCAAAACCAGAAACCCCACCGCCAATGATAAAAGTGCTTACATCAAGCAAATTACTTACGGAAGCCAAGGCAGCACCAATCTGCAATCCCATATCATTTACAATCATGCGTGCAAATACATCATTCAATACCAATGCTTCCTGAACTATAATTGGAGTGATCATTTCAATTTCATTATTAACAAGCTCCAGAATTTTTGAACCGGGATTATTTTCAAGCTGTCCGATTATCCTATGCTTTAAATAATTATTGCCTACATAAGCTTCAACACAACCGACAGAGCCGCAGTTGCATTGCGGGCCATTAAAATCAATGGACATATGCCCAATTTCTCCTGCTGCACCAAATTCTCCCCTGTAGATTTTTTTATTGATTATAACTCCTCCTCCAACACCGGTTCCAAGAGTTATCATTATAAAAGAGTTATGATTTTTCCCTGAACCGAAAATCATTTCACCAATAGCGGCAGCATTTGCATCATTCTCGACAAAAGTTTTCAGTTTAAATTCATTTTGAATTATTCTACCAAGCTGAATTTTATTCCAGCCAGGCAGATTTGGCGGATTTTCAACAGTGCCTTTTTTAATAGAAACGGTTCCGGGAGCCCCGATACCAATTCCTTTGAGTTTTATTTTACCTGCTGAAAGAATCTGACTGATCCCGGACTTAATTTGTTTAATTACTTCAAGAGGCCCTTTCCCTGCATTTGAAGGAAGACAAAGCTTTGTAACTATTTTTCCTTTGTTTGAGACAATCCCAAGTTTAATACTTGTACCTCCTAAATCCACACCAAGAGCATATTTTATTTTATCTGCCATTTTATTATAAGACGAAGATTACTGAATAATTGTTAATTAATTTGAGTATTGAAAATCGACTATTTTTATTTCTTCAGGATAGGTAATACTCCCTATTGATGTTGCTACTGTTGGTTTAGCAAATAATGTAAGTTTAGACGTACCTCCCGAATAACCACCAATGTTCAATGCAAGGTTTAATATTGATTCATATCCTTTGTCTCTGAAGAATTGCATCAGGTCAAGTCCTATCGTTAAAGGTATTTTAGTAGCTTCCCCTGTCCCGGGAACAGAAACAGGAGAACCAATATTTCCGGAAATGGTTTCTTTATCATCAATGGACAATCTCCACGGAAAACTTTTTAGAGTGGCGTTTGTTTTAGGATAACCACCTTTTCCATCATTTGGATTATTTGCTTCGACATTCAAGATAAAAGAAACAGGAAGTTTACCGGAGGCAAAATCAGAAGAGATCCTTAGTAATTCAACCGGCGAAAAGTCCCCTGCCTTTTTTTTATTTGTAATATCAACCCCGCTTAAAGTGAAACCATCAACATTCCCAAGTTTAAATTTCAATCTTGAAATATTAACAAATGTTTCATATACACTGCAACTTATATTTGAAAATATTATTAAGGTAGATATTAAGAGTATTTTCTTCATTTCGATTATTAGATTGTTGAATTGCTAAATTGTTAAAAGACCATTAAACAATTTGGCAATTGGCCAATTAAGCAATTCTGGATTCCTCAATTTTATTAATTATTTCATCAGCAACTTTAAGTGCACGCAAACCATCTTCTCCTGAAACAATTGGACGGGTTTTATTCAAAACAGAATTAACAAACAACTGAAGTTCATACTCAAGAGCATTTATTTCTTTAACCTGCGGCTGCTCATATACCAATTTTTTCTTCTTATCTCCAACACCAATTTCACCAAAAGATATTCCTGAAACCACATTTTCATCTGAAGATGACAAGCGATAAACTTCTGATACACCAGTAACAAAATCGAGAGCAATATAGTGATCCCTCTGAAAAATTCTCATCTTCCGCATCTTCTTTTGAGATATACGGCTTGCTGTTACATTTGCAACCGCACCATTCTCAAACTGTATTCTTGCATTAGCAATATCAATATTATCCGAAACTACCGCCACTCCATTTGCATCAATTCTTTTTACACCACTCTTTATAAAACTAAGAATAATATCAATATCGTGTATCATAAGATCAAGAACAACTGCAACATCAGTTCCGCGGGGATTGAATTGTGCCAAGCGATCGCTTTGTACAAACACAGGATTTGAAATATACTTTTCGAGTGAGACAAGTGCGGGATTGAATCTTTCAATATGCCCAACCTGGAGATTTAATTTTTTATCGGTAGCTAATTTAACAAGCTTTTCTGCTTCTTCAATTGTAGATGTTATAGGTTTTTCAACAAAGATGTGAATACCATTCTCAAGGCATTTTTTTGCAACTTCAAAATGAGCAGTAGTTGTTACAGCTATTGAAACTGCTTCAACAGATTTTAATAGTGTTTCCTCATTTGGAAAGGAATTAACTTTAAATTCATTTGCTACGGATTCTGCAACAGGTGAATTGGAATCATAAACCCCGACGAGTTCACAGTTCTCAATTCCTTTAAACATTTTTGTATGTAACTTGCCCAGATGTCCTGTTCCAATAACTCCGACTTTGATTCTTTCCATTTTACCGGCTGATTATTTTTGAATAACCAATTATTTTATCGTAGCCGCCATAATTTGGATCTCTGTAATACAAAAATACATAATAAACATTAGAAGTCTCCCAGCTGTTTCCTTCAAGGACAAGCCAGTTTTCATTTTTAATTGTGCTATTAACAAAATCGGCAAGGACATACTGATAATCATAAACTCCCCTTTTTAATAAAACATTTTTTGTGAAAAGCCCACCGCTGTTTGTCATTTCATATTCCGGGAGAAGCTGCCAGTTATTAAAAGCACCTATAAGAAATATATTTCCAATAATCTCATCCGGGGGTCTGATCGAAAACTCAACATTAAGATAAGTTGCAAAATCATCTTTGTAATTTGTAAGAACAGAACCGCCATTCAGATCTTTTGGAGCTTCTTTAAAGAAGCGGGAATATTCTATTCCATCAAATTGAGCTTTAACATTTTTCGAATTAAAAATATTTATATTTCTCAAATCAACCTGGCGGTATTCATTTCCCGGATAAATATCTCTTGCAATAAAGGAAAATTTTCTGTTTCCATCCCAATAGAACTGGCGTGTATTTGTATTGAAGCTTCTATCAATCTTAATTGGATAAGATATTTTTCTGTTTTCAACTATTTCCAGATGATCAACAAAAGCAGGGAATAATTCATCAGGAAGATTAAAAGCAGATGTGATGTTAAATATTTTTGCAAGATCCGCTGGGAAATAAACTTTATCTTCAAGCTGCTCACGTTTAATTGTTGTATTCAATGCGATCTCTTCAATAACTACATAAAATTTCCCGGTTGCATAAACGATTGAAGTATCATCCGATTCAGCAATGAAGAACATCCATTTGCCGGAGAACGGGAATTCAACATCGTTAAAATCGGCTGGGAAATTTCCTTTAAACCTGAACTTTGCTTCTTCAACTGTGTTTGGCAGCGTAACGAGATTAAGAAAATATGCTATATTTTTTCCCTGGTTTATCAGGAATAAATTATTTGTCGGGTTCCAGTCCTTATCGCAATAACGGAAAACAATATTCAGATTTGGAGTGAATTCAGCTTCAGCATCAAACTCAATTGTCATATTATTCCCAAAAATAACCGGTAAAGATGTTTCATCCCCTGCTGTATAAGCCCGGAGACTTCTAATAACTACTTCCTGTGAAAAAGAAACTGAGAAGGAAAAAATAAATAACAGCAATAAAATAGATTTGTTTTTCAATTTAAACCCCGGATTAAACTTCAAATATTTCTGCACATTTAATTGAACTATATGGCACAAAAATTTTGACAATTTTCTGTTCCCTGATTGTTTCAAGCAAAAGTCCCTCATCAAAGGAGCCAATCAGCTTGCCAAGCTTAAAAACTATTTCGTAAAACGGTGATTCAGAACCTGGATCATCTATAACACCATAATTTTCATGCATAGTTATGTTTAATAATTTTCCAGTGTATTCATCCCAGTTGAATTTCATTATTTCTCCTTATTAAAAAGATTATCCAGTTCCTCTTTAACTTTTTCAAAAT